>JBEKZG010000210.1:0-6570 GCA_049510095.1 Occallatibacter sp. | reverse complement strand
CAAATAAAATCGCGCGTATGGTCGAGGGCCATGAAGACCATGGCGAGGCCTCTGACGATGTCGACGGAGGCAATTCGCCGATAGCTCCGGTCTGCAATTGGAAGGTTGGGGGGGTGAATCGGAACCTCCTTTTTTCAGCCCTGATTTTCTGGAATTGTAACGCCCGCGGGTTAAATTTACAGGCTGAATTCACGCTGGTCTAACCGTTGAATGGAGGAAAAACCCGTGGATTCGCGGTATTCCATTTATCACAGGGTATTTCAATTCGATTTCACCAGGCAGGCATAGAATGCCCGCAGCCGCGAGTCTTGAAAAACAGACCTGCTCACCGATGAACCGCACCCCAGGATCCCATCGGCTTCTTTGAAGGAGAAAATCATGTCCCCCAAGACCACTTTGCACGACGCCGAATCCGAGCACAAGAAGCATCCAACCGAACCAATCCACAAGCCTGCACCGGCTCCTAAACCGGGTCCCTCGCCAGTTCCGCAACCAACGCCCACACCCGTTCCCACGCCTGCTCCCGTTGCTGGGAGTGGCGCGGTTAGCTATACGCTGCTGACCGAACCGGACCAGGGACTCACGGCTATTTACAGCCTGCTTTCGTCGGCGACCAAGTCGATCGATATGACGATGTATGAGCTTAAAGACACGCAGGTCACCACGATTCTTACGACGGCCGCCGGCAAAGGGATCGCGGTGCGCGTGATTCTGGACCAGAACGGCGAGAAGGCCGAAAATACAACGGCCTACAACACGCTGACCGCGGGTAAGGTTGCTGTGCACTGGGCGAATCCGGCGTACGCCGTTACGCACCAGAAGACCTTCACGATTGACTCGGCGACGTCGGCAATCATGACGCTGAACCTGACTCCCGAGGACTACGCAACGACACGGGACTTTGCAGTGATCACCAACGATTCGGCGGATGTGGCGGCGATTGAGACCACGTTCAATGCGGATTTCACCAACGCGGCCATCACGCCCCCGACGGGCGATAACCTGGTGTGGAGTCCGACAAACTCGCGCAGCGCGCTGACCGGGCTGATTGAGGGCGCGACGGAGACGCTGCTGATTTCGCAGGAGGAGTTTGCGGACACCGGGATGCAGACGCTGGTAGAGGCGGCGTTGCGGCGGGGTGTGGCGGTGACACTGGTGCAGGAGAACCTTGGAGGTAAATACTCCTCGGTGCTGAACGCGCTGAAGGCTGCTGGGGCTTCGATTGCCACTTACAGTTCGAAGACCGGCTATTACATTCACGCCAAGACCGTGCTGGCCGACTACGGGACGCCGGCGGCCAGCCTGTTCGTGGGCAGCGAAAACTTCTCCACCGACTCTCTTAATGACAACCGGGAACTGGGGTTGATCTTCAACGACGCCGGCTGCCTGACGGGGGTTTACAACGCCATCACGGCCGATTACAACAACGGGCTCAAATTCTGAGGAGCATTGACGCCTTCCCTAGGGGAATCCGGTTGAATCGTTGGTTTCGCCTACCCCACGGTGAAACGCGAGGCTAGCTTCGTCGCCGCGGCGGCCGCCCGCGGCGCGGGCGACCGGCTGCTACCGGCATTCCGGCCATAGATGCTGTAAGAAACCCTTCTGTGCTGCGACTACCTTATACAGGAGAGCAAGACAGCAGATGGGAAGCGGCGGAGAAAACACGCAGGACAAGATGTACAGCGATGCCGTGGCCTTGTATGGCCCGACGCTGGGGCGGCTTGCGCGGGCCTACGAGCTGAGTGCGGAAGACTGCCGCGACCTGCTGCAGGAGATCCACTTTGCACTGTGGCGCAGCTTTGCCGGATTCGACGGGCGCTGCGCGCTGCGGACCTGGGTTTATCGCGTGGCGCACAATGCGGCCATCTCACATGTTGTGCGGGGGCGCAGGCGCGGATCTGGAGCGCTGATCAGCCTGGAAGAGATTGAAGACCAGGGAGGCATGGCGGCGCCGGACGATGCGCAAGACTCCGTTGAGCGAGGCCGTGTTCTGGAACGCTTGTTTGCATTGATTCAGCATCTGAATCCGCTGGATCGGCAGGTGATCCTGCTTTACCTGGAAGGCATGGACGCGGCTTCGATTGGAGAAGTTACCGGCATCTCGCCGGGCTACGTGGCCACCAAGATTCACCGCATCAAGGCGATTCTCGCCGACCGCTTCCGCGATGGAGGAAATCATGACCAGCGATAACTCATCGAAAGAGCTTTGCCAACTGTGGCAGAGCCAACCGCACAGTCCATTCCAAATGTCTCCTGAAGCGATGCGCAACTGCATGAAGATGCTTAACCGCACCTTGCTCATTCGGGATGCAACCGTGTGGTTGGTTGGCTTGTTTGAGGCCGGTTGGTTCAGCTGGATGCTTTTTGCTTTGCGGGAAATGTTCATCAAGGTGGCATCGTCTCTGATCATTTTGGGAATGGGATACATGATTGTCCAAACCTGGTTGGATCAGCGCAGGCGCCGCATCGCGAGGATTCTGGCGGGGGAATCGGGCAACATCGACTCCATTCATTTCCTGCGGTCCGAGCTGGAGCGTCAGCGCGAATTCCACCGCGGATTGCCATTCTGGTCGAGGCTTGTTGCCTTGCTGCCGGGCCTTCTCACCTTTGGAATTGCCGCCATTGTTTTCTACCCCTGGCCTGGGAAACTGGTTGGCTATGGAGTCACGGCAGTCACTCTGTCGATGGTTCCGTTGGCAGCCTGGCTAAATAGCAAGAGGTCAAGAATGTATCAACGGCAGATCGAGCGACTGGACGCTCTCAGGCAGCCACCTGCCTGAGAGCTACGCTGCCACAAGACGAGACCGGCGCAGATGAAAAGTCTGCGCCGGTACCGTCTTGTGGGATTCCCTCTGAAACCTTGCAAGATCAAAGAAGAACCGGCAGAAATATTGCTCACAAATTGTTGATAAACATAGATCTCTAAAAATTACTTTGACAATCGTATATGTTTCGCGGTATGGTGGTGACGGTCACCTTTGACCATTGGAGAGATAATATGCGCCGTGTTATCGTAGCCAGCCTTCTGCTTTCCCCCATGCTCTTTACTGCATCGGCAGTCGCCAGCCAGCCCGCGACCGACGACGTCACTGTCTCAACCCAACCCACCCGCATCAGCACCGGCGTGACTGCGCCGACGCTGCTCAAGTCCAGCACCATTGCAATCCGCGCCGATGCCTTCGATGCAATCCTTCCCCCTGATGCCGAAGTGGGGCTCAAGGTGAACGTCGATGAACAGGGCAACGCTCGCGACATCCAGGTGGTCAAGCCCGTAAATGCCGACCTGGATGCGCGGGTGGTTACCGCAGTCAGCAAGCTCCGCTTTACTCCCGGCACGCTGGACAACCAGGCCATTCCGGTTTCCATTAACCTGAACGTGGTGGTGAAGCACTAAATTCAAGCCTCTATATAGAGGTCAAATTCCAGAAAGACCGATCCTCCATTCCGGCTGCGGTTAAGCCGCCGGAGTGGGGGATTTTGTTTTGAATAGGTTGGTGCAAGAGCTGGGTGCGTGAATGCTGCCCGATCAGCCCTAGACATCCCTCGGTGGCTAAAGCCGCAATTTCTATACGTTTTCTTGCGGCACGGCTAGAGCCGTGCCCTTTCAAAGCCAGACTTATGCAACAGCACTAAAGCGGATAGCGCTCTAACTGGATGCAATGGCGCGCCACGCTGCGGCTGAGGCTTACGGTGTCGGCGGGGGTGAAGCGCGCGAGGCGGCGGAGAATGGCCAGCTGGGTGCGCAGCAGGTCACCCTCGGCACAGGCGGCCAGGATGCGGCGCGCGGCCAGTTCTGCCAGGCCCATGGTTTCGTCGGCCAGCAATCCGGTCATGGATGCGGTGACGCTGGCCGCGTCAGTTTTGCCCGATGACGCGAGCTTGCGCGCACGCAGCAGTGCCGACTCAAGCGCATACACCTGAATGATGATGACGGCGAGGTCGGCCATGACTTCCTGCTGGTCCTGGAGGGCGTTCATAAAGCGCTGGCTGGCTACGCCGGAGGCGAAGAGGGCTATCTTCTTTACTGCCGAGAGGATCGAGCTTTCGTGAAAGAGAGGGTCGGTGGAGCTGGCGGAGTCGGCGGCGGAGTCAAAAGATGGCGGCTGGGTTACTTCGTCCATAAGTTTTTTGATGGCCGGGAGTAGCGGAAGCTGGTTGTTGATGGCGCGCTTCATAAGCCAGCCGGTGATGATCATGCGGTTGATTTCGTTGGTGCCTTCGAAGATCTCATTGATGCGTGCGTCGCGGTAGAAGCGTTCGGCGGGATACTCCTCGACGTAGCCGTAACCGCCCATGGTGGCGATCAGCTCATCGGCGACCATGCTCAGCATTTCAGAGCCATAGACCTTGAGAATGGAGCACTCGACGGCGTACTCCTCAATGCGCTTTTGTGTCTCACGTGGGGAATGCGCCTGGGCGAGATTGGATTCGGAGTTGAGCTGGGCAAGAGCGGCATCGATCATGCCGACAGTGCGATAGGCCATGCTTTCCGCCGCGTAAAGGCGCGCGGCGGAGGCGGAGATTTTGCGCTGAATGAGGCCGAACTCGCAGATCGGCTTGCCGAAGGCGATGCGGTCTTTGGAATAGCGGATCATGTGCGCGAGCGCATGGCGAGCGCCACCGACGCAGGCCACGCCGAGCTTGAAGCGGCCCACATTGAGGACATTGAAGGCGATGTGGTGACCCTTGCCGGCTTCGCCGAGGAGATTCTCGACGGGAACTTTGCAGTCCTGCAGGACGAGGGGGCAGGTGGACGAGCCGCGGATGCCGAGCTTGTGCTCCTCTGCGCCGACGGTGAGGCCCGGGGTGTCGCGCTCGATGAGGAAGGCGGAGAATTTTTCGCCGTCGATTTTGGCAAAGACTGTGTAAAGGCTGGCGATGCCGCAGTTGGTAATCCTCATCTTTTCGCCGTTGAGGATGTAGTGGCGGCCGTCGGGCGAGAGCGTGGCACGGGTGCGGATGTTCATGGCGTCAGAGCCGGAGCTGGCCTCCGATAGACCATAAGACCCGATCCACTCGGCTGTGGCGAGCTTGGGGAGATAGCGCTGTTTCTGCTTCTCAGTGCCATACCAGACCAGGGGCAGCGTAGCGATGCCGGTGTGGGCGCCGAAGGCGGTGCAGACGCTGGCCAGGACGGAGAGATGGTCGGTGATGAGCGTGGAGGTGGTTTTATCCATGCCGACGCCGCCGTATTCCTCAGGGATGTCGACGGAAGTAAAACCGAGCTCGGCGGCCTTGCGGAGGAGTGACGGCAGGACGCCGGGCTCCTTGGCTTCAATGGCGTCTGTGAGCGGGAGAATTTCGTCGCGGGCGAACTGGGAGGCTGTCGCGGCGATCTGGCGCTGCTCCTCGGTGAGGTCTTCGGGGGTAAAGATTTCGGCGGGGGTGCGGGTTTCGAGGAGGAAGCTGCCGCCCGCAGCGGCGACGATGGGGGATGCGGTGAGCGTGGACATTTTCAGAAGTCCTCCGGCTGCGGAAACAGTACGACAGCGGGGTGGAAAAGGCAACTTTGGCTTCGAAGACTACTTCCTTATCGGCATTCGAAGCGTTCTCCTCTTTTTCACTGGAAACCACATGGGCTATTGGAATCTGCATCGGGCATTTTCAGAGTGGCCGGGCAGCCAATAGACCTGGCATGTTGTTGGCGAACCAGCAAGTTTTGATGCCAGCATCGCGCGCTCCGTTGTAATCTCCGAAGCGATTAACCACCGGTTTTGAGTTTGACCATCGATTTCGTAGCTGACAAGCGCTTCGATTCGATAGAAGATCAGGCCTCCGTATTGGCTGTCCCGAATATGGTCGATGACAATCCTTGTTTCGGAAACCGTTCCCTGCGCGGTCAAATGATCCGTGTCGTAGAAGGGGTGCCACATCCTGGTGGCAATGTAGACGGCGGCGACGACTACAAAGAATGCAACGCCCACCGTAGCCTCAAGCCACGGATTGCGCTTCGGCGCCGGGGGGTGAACCCGAATGTGGCTGTGGCTCACAGGCTGCTTTCCTTTATTGAAAGCCATTGTAGGCCTAACATCCTGATCCATTCGAGGCGTTAGGGCAACCGGATGATTGCGGATGGTTGCATCGAGGCCGCTCATTCCGGCCCTACGGGGCGGACGGGTACGGTTGGAAGGGTTTCCCAGGGGTGCGCTCCGCTTCCCCTGGGCTATTTTCGATCCCTCCCTACGGGAGGGAGGCACCAACCGGAGGCTTTAGAGCAAGACCCGGAATTGACCTCGCAAACATCATTGCTTCATGCGATTGCCCTGTCAGAACCCCGTCCCGTTCGCTTAGTTCAAGCCTCCATCGCATACAATGGAGGGTATCCCGGTCGTGGAGGCTCCCCCCTGTTCGCCGCGCTTGTGACCAGCCTGAAACCCGCCGCCAGCCTGATATATATGCTGCCTGTGCGGCTGGCCGCTTCTGTGGCTTTTGCGCCGCAGAACGGGCTGCTCCACTATTTCAAGGCGATGCAGCAGACCGACGTCACCTTCAAGAATCTCTACCACTGGAATCTATTTGACGCGGCATTGCTGCTGCCATATTTCGCGGTGATGATCGTCCTGGCCATCT
>JBEKZG010000021.1:0-15969 GCA_049510095.1 Occallatibacter sp. | reverse complement strand
TCAATGTTTCGCGGCATCCGAAAGGGCTGGAGACGGTGGAAGCGAGTGATGGAAATTGTAATCCGAAGGTGAGCTATTCGTGGGGCGTGTTCTGATGCTGAAGGATGGATGGGAAAGACGGATGCGGGGGGGATTTGACTGGAAATGAGACACTATGTCCGGGACAGGTCCAGGACAGGTTCGGGACAGGTTCGGGACAGGATTAAAGTTTTCCGTGCTTTGAGCCGACATGTTCTTTATGGGGAGTAGCGGGCCAGGGAGCGAAGATGGAGATCAGCCCAATTGCCGGAGTCCGCGCCATGCCAGTGATGAGGACTCCGCCGTCCGATACCGATCTGCCGGCCGTGTTCGATATTGAGAATTCGGCGAAGACGGACGACGAGACCTACACCCCGTCGGATGGAAGACAGGGGAGCGCGGCAGAAGACGAGGAGCCGGAGGAGGAACTGAGCGCCGAGCCGGATCTGGAAGAACCCGAGTCCCAGGGGCGGCCGATGCAGGCCAAGACTGGCCGACAGATCAGTTTTTTCGCATAGGGTGGACTGGGACTCAAGGCAGCCTTTAGCGCTCCGTTGGCACGAGCACCGAATACCAATCGGCGATTGGTGCGACCGAAGTATAAAGAAAATATAAAAATACCTTCGTTTCGAGTTAAACTTCGAATCGTGATACAACGTCTACCCAGAAATCACCAGCACATTTTTTCAAGCAGCGCCCAATTTGCGGCGAGAGACTTTCACTGCGACAGGCCGAGGAAATGGGGCTGGAAGCCTACCCTACGGAGAAAGATATGCTGAATCGCTTCCTGCTCAACGTGCATGCAAGAATCCAAACCCTCGTGCGCAGCGAGGATGGTCAAGACTTAGTTGAATATGCTCTCGTTGTCGCGCTGATTGCGCTGAGCGCAACCGTCAGCATGAGAAGCCTCGCCGGCGGTATCAAGAATGCATTCAATTCGGTAAGCAACGTGCTCGCTACCGATATTTAATCCAATCCACCCGAGTGAGAGGGACGGCATAGGTCCGGCCGTGATTGCCGGGATTCGGCCTGTTTATGGGGGCGTACGCAAGCGCGCCATTTCATTTTGAGGTTGAACTGAGTTGGAGGAGGATGCGCCTTACGCCGATCTTTACAATCGCGCCGATCATGAACAGCTTGAGACGGATGGTATCGACCTGCGCCAGGGTCCACTCGGTGCCTTCCAGGGCCAGCCGGCGCAGCGCTTCCATCATCGTGCAGGCCATGGCGGAGAAGTAGAGGCGCAGCTGGTTGCCCCTCATTTCATCGGTGGAGAGCCGGCCGGCGAACAGGCATTCGCCGCGGCGAACTCCTTGATGCGGTTCTCCATTTCGCCGCGGGCGCAGTAGAACCTCTCGTAAAGAGCCTGGTCGGGCCGGTGGTCCGTTGAAGGACACGTGCCTGCCGCATCCGGGCGCCGATGATCCTGCTCAGCCGCTGGTTGCGCGCCAGGCCGAACAGGTAATGCACATGGTTGTTTTCGCACCAGCTCATCGACTCTTCGCGGCAGAAGCCGCTGTCGGCTCCGGGAACGATGCGAGTGCTCGGCCACCGCTCACGCACCTGGGCAACGATACGGCTCACTTCCCTCTGTCAGCTGGCTATTCCTCGCTGGGCGCGCTCAGTTTCCCGTCGGATTTCGATCTGGGCGCCGTGTTGGACAGGCGAGGTTTGATCGCGTTATCGACCGGCAAATGATCGTGAAGCACGACGTTAAGCAAAGACTTGTGCACGCGAATGCGGCCGTGGTATTCCACAAAGCCCAGCTTGCGGAATCGATTCATGAAGAAGCTGACCCGCGAACGCGTGGTTCCGATCATTTCAGCCAAGGTCTCCTGGGAGATTGGGGGAATCAATGTTTCGGGCTCACCTGGTTCGCCGTATTCGGCCATCAACAGCAGAATTCTAGCGAGGCGCTTCTCACTGGAGTTGAAAAGCTGATCGATGAGGTCGGCCTGGGATCGCATACTGCGCGCCAGCAGGAACCTCAAGAACAAGTCGGAGAACTGATGTTCCTGGTGCAGAATGCGGATCATTTCTTCCCGGCTTATCTTGAGGGCGGAACAGGAGGAGACCGCGGTAGCTGTGGAAAGGCGCAGCCCCGGCGCTGAGGCCAGCGCCTCTTCCCCTAAGAAGTCGCGCGGCATAAGAAGCGTGACCGTGGCTTCTTTGCCCGAGGACGAAACGACGGTGATTTTGGCGCGGCCCTTGTTCAGATAGAAGACCGAGTCGGCTGGATCTCCCTGTGAAAAAAAGGCTTGCTTGGGTTTCAGATCGAGGATTTTTCGGCCGACACCGGCGCTAGCTAGGAATGCATCGAGATTGAACGAGAGTGGGGTTGCGTCGTTCATAGTTGTGCCACCCTTCGGCTCTGGCGCAATGAATGTGGATGTGTTGGGGCACCATCACCGGAATCGGATACACTCCTGTCTTCTGCATTTTCAGATAAGAGGCGCGGAAAATCTGTGTCATTTTATACACGTAATGTCGTTTAGCAGACATAACCGTGGAGCCTGCGGTCGAAGGGGACGGTGTGCCTTGGACTGGGAATGAGTGAAGAAAGAGATTTCCCGCAGGGGCCGAACAGGCTGCTGAAAAACTCCTGATGTTGGATCAGAATCGATTAGCTAGCCTTAGCAGGGGCTGAAGCCCAACTCATTCTATTGGCTTTATTGGCCCGGCTGAAGCCGTGCCCTCACGCTTCTTGGCTCTTCCGGTGAGTTTTCCGGCAACGTCTTGAGGTTCTTGCTTCATTTGGGTGCGGGGTTAGTCGTGGGGGATTTCGAGGGCGCCGGTTAGAGAGCTTAGTTTCTCTATGTTGTTGCTGCGGCACCAGGACTCCAGGCCTTTTGCCAGGCGCTCTACGGCGCGGGGGTCGGCGTAGCTGGCGGTGCCTACCTGAATGGCTGTGGCGCCGGCGAGAAGAAACTCTACGGCGTCCTCCGGGGTGACGATGCCGCCCATGCCGAGGATGGGAATCTTAACCGCGCGGGCGGTTTCATAGACCATGCGGAGGGCGATGGGCTTGATGGCGGGCCCGGAGAGGCCTCCGGTGATGTTGCTGAGGCGGGGTTGGCGGGTGGTCACATCAATTGACATGGCGAGGAAGGTGTTGGTCATGCTGAGGGCGTCAGCGCCGGCGTCGGCGCAGATTTTGGCCATGTGAGCGATGGAGGTGACGTTGGGGGAGAGCTTGACGAAGAGGGGGCGGGCGGAGGCGCCTTTGGCACGCTGGACCAGATACTCGAGAGAGCCGGGGTCGGCGCCGAAGGCCATGCCTCCGGCGTGGACGTTGGGGCAGGAGACGTTGAGCTCGTAGGCGGCAATACCCTCGGCCTGGTTGAGGCGCTCGATGACGGCGATGTAGTCGCCGACGGTGTAGCCGAAGACGTTGACGATGACGCTGGCGGCGGGATAGGCGCGGAGGGGGGGGAGCTTGCGGTCGATGAAGTCTTCGACACCGATGTTTTGGAGGCCGATGGCGTTGAGCATGCCGGAGGCGGTTTGGACGATGCGGGGGGGCGTGTGGCCGGCCATGGGCTCGCGTGAGATGCCCTTGGTGACAAAGCCGCCGATGGCGTCGAGGGAGACGATTTCTTCAAATTCGATGCCGTAGCCGAAGGTGCCGCTGGCGGCGATGACCGGGTTGACTAGCTCGAGGCCTGCAACGTGGACTTTCATGTCGGGTTTCATGTCTAGAGACAGATTACAGCGGACAGCTGACAGCTTACAGTTGTCGGTTTCAGTGGTCAGTTGTCAGTGCGCCGAAGAGCAGGGACTAGGGACTTAGGGAATAGGGACTGTCGAACTAGTCGGGTTTGCCGGTGTAGTGCTGCTTACGATGGACTTCGGCGTGATCCTCTAAGGCTTCCAGGTGGGTGATCACTTCTGCCGGGGTGCCAAGCTCGGCGGGGAGGCGCTCTTCCAGTAGGGTGGCTTGGGCGTGGGCCTCGCAGACGGGGGTTTGACGCGGGAAGAGGAGGTGGACCTCGATGATCTGCCGGTAGCCGGTGGTGCGGAAACGGACGCCGTGATACTGGAGGTTGAGGTCGGCGCAGATGACGTCGAGACGCTCGCGGATGCGTCGGCCGGCGGCGGGATCGGAGTAGTCCATGAGGCCGACGGCGGAGCGCCAGACGAGTCGGCCTCCGGACCAGAGGATGTTGACGGCGACGAGGATGGCGACGAGGGGATCGAAGGGCTTCCAGTGAGTGAAAAGGACGAGGATGAGGCCGGCGACGACACCGAAGCTGGTGAGGCTGTCGGTGAGGACGTGCTTGCCGTCGGCTTCGAGGATGAGGGAGTTGGAGCGGCGGCCGATGTGGAGGAGATAGAGGCCAAGACCGGCGTTGAGGATGCCGGCGGCAAGGATGAGCCAGACGCCGGAGCTGAGGTTGTGGAGCT
This sequence comes from Occallatibacter sp., assembly GCA_049510095.1. GTDB lineage: Bacteria > Acidobacteriota > Terriglobia > Terriglobales > Acidobacteriaceae > Telmatobacter. The sequence goes on along the minus strand of JBEKZG010000021.1, from coordinate 11,547 downwards.
GAAGGCCGGCGATCCATTCATGGATGGATTCGAAAAGGATGGCGATGGCGGCGACGACGATGAGCGCGCCTTCGAATCCGGCGGAGAAGAAGGTGATGCGCTCGTAGCCGTAGAGGAAGTGGCCGGAGGCGGGACGGAGGCTGAGGCGGAGGCTGAAGCTGGCGAAGGCGACGGCGATGACGTGGATGACGGACTCGGCCGCGTCGGAAAAGATGGCGGCGGAGTGGGTCATGAAGTAGGCCGCGGTTTTGCCGGCAAGCATGATGAAGCCGAAGAGGAGCGAGAGGCGCATGGCGAATTGGGCGTCGCGCATTTCGTCGGTGTGGATTGGAAGCGCGGGGGCGTGGTCTTGCTTGGGCACGGGCTTGGTCCCGGTGAGGCGGAAAGGCGGTTGGGTAGTGGCGGTTGACGTGAATGGCTGAGACTACAAGCTTAGCGCAATAGGCGGGTCAAGTTTAGCGCGATTTGTGGGAGGCGGTCGGCGGGGCTGGGTTCCTTGCGCTGGATTCGCTGGGGTGGGTATCTTTGGTGGAGCGGGTTGCGTGGTTCACGAAAAGAGATGGATGGACGTTCTCAAGCGGTTATTTGAAAAGCACTATGGTTTTGCGGCGGAGGATTTACGCCCGCTTCAGGGAGAACTTGGCGGCTCCGGGCGGGCGATTGTGCGGGTGGCCGGCGGAGGGATCAGCGCGATCGGCGTGATGTATCCGGTTCGCGCGGAGAATGTTGCCTTCCTGGAATTCTCAAAGCACTTTTACAGGCATGGATTGCCGGTGCCGGCGATCTATGCGGAGGATCTGAGCGAGGGCGCCTACCTGGAAGAAGACCTGGGCGACACGACGCTGTTTGAGTTTCTGAGCAGGAATCGGGCGGGCGGGGTGATTGCTCCGCAGGTGATTGAGGCGTATCGCAAGGTAGTGGCTATGCTGCCGCGCTTTCAGGTGGAGGCGGGGCGGGACCTTAATTACAAGGTTTGCTATCCGCGGTCCAGCTTTGACCGGCAGTCGATTGCGTGGGATCTGAATTACTTCAAGTACTACTTTCTGCGGCTGGCAGGCGTGCCATTTAATGAGCAGGCGCTGGAAGTGGATTTCTCGCGGTTGACGAAGTTTCTGCTAAGCGCGAATCATGATTATTTTCTTTATCGGGATTTTCAATCGCGCAATGTGATGCTGCGGGACGGGAACCCGTTTTTTGTGGACTACCAGGGTGGGCGAAAGGGCGCGCCGCAGTACGACATTGCTTCTCTGCTGTATGACGGCAAGGCGGATTTGCCGCCGGAGTTGCGGCAGGAGTTACTCGACTACTATCTCGATTGCCTAAGTGGCTATATCGAGCTGGATCGCGGCGCGTTCATGGAACACTATTTCGCATATGTGTATGTGCGCATTATGCAGGCGCTGGGGGCGTACGGGTTCAGAGGGTTTTATGAGCGCAAGGCGCACTTTTTGCAGTCTGTGCCGTATGCACTGAAGAACCTGCGCTGGCTGGCGCACCAGGTGAAGCTGCCGATCGCGCTGCCGGAACTGATGGAAGCGTTTCACTCCATGCTGAAATCGGAGAAGCTGCAGGGGCTGGCATCGCAGGCGCAGGCGCTGACTGTGCGGATATTCAGCTTCAGCTTTCATCGCGAAGCGCCGGTGGATGATTCGGGGAATGGCGGCGGTTTTGTTTTCGATGGGCGGTGTTTGCCTAATCCTGGACGCGAGGAGCAGTTCAGGCGGCTGACGGGGAAGGATACGCCTGTGATCGACTATCTGAATAAGCAGAGCAGCGTGCACCAGTTTCTGGCGAGCGTGCTTTCGCTGGTGGATGGGAGCGTGAACGCTTACCAGCGGCGCGGGTTCAAGAACCTGATGGTGAGCTTCGGGTGCACGGGCGGACAGCATCGATCGGTATTTCTGGCGGAGCAGTTGGCTTGCCACTTGCGCGGCCGGACCGGGGTGGACGTGCTGGTGCGGCATATAGAGCTCGAAAAAATGGAGCTGGAGAAAAGGTCGCTGGAGAATCGGAGCCGATGAAGGCGATGATTCTGGCGGCTGGGCTGGGGACGCGGCTGCGGCCTTTGACGAATGACCGGCCCAAGGCGCTGGTGGAAGTTGCGGGGCGCACACTGCTGCAAATTACCCTAGAGAGATTGCAGCGATTTGGCGTGCGCGAAGTGATTGTGAATACGCATCATTTTGCGGAGATGATTCGCGAATGCCTGCGATCCAGCGAAAACCTCGGGATGCGGATTGAGATTTCAGAGGAGACAGCGCTGCTGGATACGGGCGGCGGATTGAAGCGGGCTGCGTGGTTTTTTCTTGAGACGGGAGCGGACGAGCCGTTTCTGTTGCACAACGTGGATGTGATTAGTTCGATCGACCTGAGCGAGCTGGCGCGGTTTCATGCGGAGCGGGATGCGCTGGCGACGCTGGCGGTGCAGGATCGGGCAACTTCGCGGTATCTGCTGTTCGATGAGAATGGTTTTCTTTGCGGACGCCGAGCGGGGCTGGATGGAGAGACGCAGATGGTGCGGTCGGCTGCGGAGACGACGGCGCTCGCCTTTTCAGGCATTCATGTTCTTTCACCGCGAATCTTTGCGGAGATGACCGAAGACGGTGCGTTTTCGATCATCGGTGCTTATCTGCGGCTTGCGGGGCTTGGAGAAAGGATTGCCGCTTACCGGGCGGATGGATGTTATTGGCGGGATTTGGGGCGGGTGGCGGATCTGTTGGCGGCGGCGCGGGATGTGGAGAGTGGTTTAGCGCAAAACGGGAACGGGCCTATGGATGAAGGCCAGTTTCATGAATCGGAGTGAGGCTTCGTACCGGCCCTACGGGGCGGTGTAACTGAATTGAATCTCACTCCCAGGGGTGCGTCCGCCGCGGCGGACTTCCCCTGGGCTATTCTCGTTTCCTCCCTCCGGGAGGATTTGCCGTTTTGAATCGGCGGGCGGAGTTGAATGTTGCCAGTCACGGCAACGAGGGAAGTTCCTACGGTTATTTGGCTTCCGATTGCTGTTTCAAGTAAGGATTGGTTCGTTTGAGGGCTTCAGTTAGTACGCGGCCTATGGCGGCTGAGGGTTGATTGATGCCGGCTAGGGAGGCGAAGGTTACGGCCAGGTCGACGGGGGCTACTTTTTCAGGGTATTCGCCGGGGACAAACGGGGCGCCGTAGAAGGCTAGCGGCACATGGCGGTCGTAGTTCCATGGGCTGAAGTGGTTGGTGCCTGCGAATTGGCCGCTTCCGGCCATCTGATAGGCGTCCAACACCATCATGACGTACCAGTTTCCGTGCTCAGAGTAACTATGCGCGAGCAGACGGCCCCATTCGGAGGGTGGTAGCTGTCCGCTGGCGAGTTGCTGCCGCGTGTAGACGTATTGGACATGGGGAGCGGGCGGCAGGCGCTGCTGCGAGGGTTGGACGAGTGTGGGCGGGGCGGTGAGGGGGATGAAGGTGGGGGGATTTGGCTCCTGGCTGGCGACGGCTGGAGGAAGCAGGGCGGCGACTTCGTCCTCGGCGGCTTTCTCGTCGATGCCCACCTTTTGGAACGTACGTTTGTCGAGGACGATGTAGGGCAGGTCGGGATCGGGGAGAAGGAAGCTTAGGCGCTCGGAAGGCGAATGGCGCTTGTTGAGGGCCGCATTGACGCTTGCGTAGACTTTGTCCATGTCGACGGCGACGGCGTGGATGCCGAGTTTGGCGGCGTCACCGGCGATGGGTGCGATGCCGTGGTCGGCGGTGAGGGCCAGCCAGACGTTCTGGAGGCCGAGTCTCTGGTCGAGCCAGTTATTGAAGTTGTCCAGGTCGTGGTCGAGGGAGAGGATCATCTGCTCCTCTGAATCGGAGTCGGGACCGAACTGGTGGCCCTGAAGGTCGTTGGGCGAGAGGGAGACGACGAGGAGGTCGGTGACGCCATATTGTCCTAGCTTTTCGCCGTCGATGAGGGCCTTGGCAAAGTCGAGTTCGTAGCTGTTGGCGGCGGGGGTGCGGCCGACTAGCTCGTAGAACTGGGTGGTGTTGGTGTCGACGTTGGCCTCGTGTTCGGCCTGGGCGATGCGCAGGCCGGCGTTGAAGGCGCGGGCCCATTCCGGCAGGTGCTTCATGTAATAGGTGGATGTAGTGAACTGGCCGCTGGCGTTGTCAATCCAGTAGGCGGCGTTGGCGGACTGGCCGGCGGGAAGGATGGCGGCGCGGTCTTTGAGCGAGATGCCGTAGACGCGGGAACGGCCACTGGTGGCCAGGCGGAGCTCGTCGCCGAGAGTGGTGGCGCGGAGATTGAGGGGCGATGCGCCGATGACCCACTTGGCAGCCCAGCCGGGCGCGCCGGGCATGTTGGCGGGGATGGAGGCCTGGGGTAAGTCGACCATCTGATACCGCTCATCCTGGACCGAACTTACCTTGGCGTCATAGGAGCGGGAGGCATCCCACCACTCGTTGGATTCGATGCCGTGGCCGTCAGTGTAAGCGCCGGTGCCGATGGTGGCGTGGCCGGGAGCGGTCTTGGTGTTGGCGTAGTCGTAATAGCAGTTGGTGAACCATGCGCCCTGGTCCATGAAGAGCTTGAAGCCTCGGCCTTTGAACTCGTCGCGGTCGCGGTTGAGGTAATCGCCACGGAACTGGTCAATGACCACGATGACGATGAGTTTGGGGCGGCCTGTGAAGGCCTGGGCGGGGGCTGACGATGGCTGGAGGATGGCAAGAAGGACGGCAACGAGAGCCGGGAGCCAGAGATGGGTAGAGCGCGGCTGCGATTTCATAGATGGATGATAGCAATAGGGCTTCCGAGGGGTGTGAACGGGCTGTAAAGGCGGGGCGAATGACGGGGCGGAGAACCCACCGTGTTCTGGTTTGATTCTGAACTGGCGGGGGTTCCCCCTTGACAATCGACAGGAAAGTGGTTCAATCTGTTGTCGAATGTCCAGGGGAGCTAATGGGGGAGTAATGCCGCCGACTACGGATTTGTTACAGGGGACGCTGGACCTGCTGATTTTGCAGACGTTGACGGCCGGGCCGATGCATGGGTGGGGCGTTGCGCAACGGATTCAGCAGGTGTCGAAAGACGCGCTGCAGATTGGGCAGGGGTCGCTTTATCCCGCGCTGCACCGGTTGGAGTACAAGGGATGGATCAAAGCCGAGTGGGGACCGTCGGAGAACAACCGGCGGGCTAAGTTTTATGCGCTGACGGCTGCCGGCAGAAAGCAACTGGTGGCGGAGATGGAAACTTGGGAACGGCTTTCTACGGCGATTGGGATGGTGTTGAAGACGGGATGAAAGAACAGGGATTAGGGAACAGGGACTACGGGACGGCTCTGGGGGAGGGCTTCATGGTTAAGGAGTGGTGGACGCGGTTTAAATTCCTTGTGGCACCCAGGAAGCCGGGCGAGCTGGATGAAGAATTGAGATTCCACGTTGAGCAGTCCGTGGAACGGAATGTTGCTGCCGGTATGAATCCACAGGAGGCGCGGCGGTTGGCGCTGATTGAGCTGGGGGGGGGTGGATCGGGCTCGGGAACAGGCGTTTGAGCAGCGGCCGGGGTGGTGGATGGGGACCGTGGCACAGGATGTGCGCTATGCGCTGAGGGGGTTCCGGCGGAACCTGGTGTTTACAGTCGCGGTGATTGCTACGCTGGCCGTGGGGATTGGCGCGACGCGGATTGACATTCTGCGGCTGATTGTGCTGGGCGGGGTGCTGGGATTGGCCGGGGCGCTGGCTGCCGCGCAATTGGTCAAGAGCTTGCTGTTTCACGTGGGGCCGCGCGATCCGGCCACTTATATCGTTGTGGCGGGGTTGCTGGGGATTGTGGCTTTGGCGGCTACGTTGATTCCGGCGCGGGCGGCGATGAAGGTGGAACCTGTGGTGGCGCTGCGGTATGAGTGAGGCGGGGGAATAGGGATTAGGTTGCGGCGAAGCGGCAATTACCGGCACGGACGACATCCGCGTGTGACGCTGCCCGCAAGCGGTGTGATGGCCTTCAATTTCCTTTCTTCGATTTTTTGCCTGGTGACTTCTTGGCGTGACCGGGCGTCTTCGGATGCTTGTCAACTAGCGAAGGCTTGTCACTGGGCGCAGGCTTGTCAACTGACTCATGCTTCTCACCGGGGGAATGCTTCTCAGAAGCGGACCGGATTTCAAACACCTTGAAGGCGGTCAGCGAGATGGACTCGCTCGATGCGGACGGTTGCACAACCACGGGCGTCTCGGTGACCTTCATCAGCGGCTTGCCATCATCGCCCACCACCGGCTTGCCTTTAACAAGCACCGGTTCCGACTTCTTCTCGTACACCACGGTCGGCTTTTCCGGATAGATGGGGTCAAGGACCTTTTTGACCGCATGCGCGACCAGCACCGAGGCCGCACTGACGGCAAGAATCGCCAGGATCAGTTCCAAGTCCTTCTCTGTCGCCAGCGGATTGGGCTTCCAATCAACTTCGCCCGATATCCCCTGTTTCGCCAACTCATCCGCGATAGCCCGCCGAATTTTCTCGCTGTCGTTCCATTCCGCAGGCAGATTCTCTGGCAGTTCGAAGTACAAATCCATAGCGCCGTTCCTCCTGAATAGTGCAAAATTATAGTCTCCAAATCGACGAGGCTCTTGTGAAATTTCCATTTCAATTCATCAGCGTGGATGGTGTCGAAGAGGCTCCGGTGAGCGCCGAGAAACAGAAACGCGAGATCGAGGAGATTCTCGATGACTACATCACCCCCTACGACGCACCGGCGGCGCGAGTGGCCGATCTGGCGAAGGCGCTGCGCGAAAATAAACCGCGCGTCGTGCATTTCATCGGTCACGGAAATCGCTTCAAGGAGCTCATGTTTCTTGACGACGAGGACAAGGTCTACGGCGCGAATCGGCAGGCGATTCAGGCCATCTTCGGCATGCATCGCGGCGACATCCGTCTGGTGGTGCTGAGCGCGTGTTTCTCGCGGGAACAGGCGTCGATGATCCACGAGCACGTCGAATCGGTGATCGGCGTGGACCAGGCCATTGGGATCCCAGTCGCGGGCAAATACGCCAGTCGTCTGTATCGCATCCTGCGCACGGGCCAGACTATTCATGATGCCCATAATGAGGCTTTGCAGGTTGTGCTCAAGGAGAAACGGGTCCCGGAGGGACAGTGGCCCGTGTTGCACACTCGAGCCCGGGATTCGCGCGCCATCATCTTTCCCCGGCCGAATCCGAGGCTCGATCAGCTCCGCAACGAGCGGAAAGAAGCGTTCGAATCCGACCAAGGTTCCTGCGGGGTTTGCGTCGACTCCATGACCTTGTTCAAAGAGACCTCGCCGAACGGAACATCCATTCTTCATTACGATGTCAAGGGCCTCCGGGTCACACACAATGAAAAGGTAAGCGGCGTCTACTTTCAGCTGGAGAGCACGGCCGGTCTTGTATATCAACCCAAGCCCACCACCAAATCGGAGTCATTGATGTACTGGGATCCGCCTAAGGACGTTCCACCGCCGGTGACATTGGCTGAAGTGCTGAAAGCGAAAAGCTCGGTAAAAGGGGTCTTTCGCTTCAAGCGGAAACTCACATTGAAGAGCGGCCCGTTCAGCTTTGGATGGAGCGTGAAGGTGCATAACATGGACGCCTTTTCGCGATGGGAGTTTGAGAATCTCTATCCCCTGGAGGAGGATCGCCTGCATGTTGACGGCAGTCCTCTCAAGCCTCCGGTGGAATTTATCGCCCGCCTGGTGTGGCTTCCGCTTTCTGGTCTCACGTTGCGCCTTAAGCTTCAGCCGACGATGCCCGAAGTTAATTTTCGGTGCTTCGACTGGATCTCGGACAAGAAGATCGATAAGGCCAGCGTGCTCTCCGGGGGGCTGCTGCAGTCGATGCCGCCGGATGGCCTGGGGACTGGACTGGAAGCCGGGGGAAAGGAATCGCCCTGGGAGGCGCGTCCCGATGTCGGCGATCTGGAAGGCGACCAGCTCTACGTGGATGCCGAACAGATTGCCGAAATCAGGATCGATTATCCAAGGCTTGGTTCCTGGTATTCGCTCGATTGGAAGCTGACCGACCAGAGGCTGGGCCGGTTTTATCAGAAGCTCGAATCCGAAGCCAGGGTCATCCGAAAGAAGCTGAGCGAACACAGGGCGGCTCGCCGCGTCGATAAGGAAACGGTGAAATCTGCGGAAATCCAACGATTTCTCCGAGAATTGCACACGTGGCTACAGGGGCGATTCCAAAAGGAGATTGAGGAAGAGATCTTCGAAACGACGATTTTTTCCTATGTTGCCAAGACACGGGAGGTGGCAGTGTGCGAAAGCGTCTCCGGCGAAGGCGTTTTTGCCTCGGAAGCCGGGCTGGCATTCCACCTCCCGTTTGGCATGGGGCTGGCGGGTGCGTGCTTCCGTGCCGGCGACGGTGTTCTGACCTATGACAACGGCGCCAGCCCCGACAGCGACGATCCCGAGATCTACCTGCCGAACCCAGGGCAGCCGCCACACGCCTATCTGCTCGCGCTCCCGATTGATCACCCTAACTTTACGTTGGATAAATGGGAGAAAGGGAAGATTGAGCGAAGCCGGCAGCTTGTGGGGGTGCTGACCATTGGGTCGAACTACGAGGCATCCGGTCTTCGCGAAATGTGCGTCAAACCGCCTGAAAAGGAATCAGAATATGCGGAGTGGAAGCAGGGAATTGAGGCATTCCGGAACGACTGCCAGCGCCGCTGCGACTGGCTATCCAATTACCTGCTGGGGCGGACTGTGGAAAACGGAAAGAGCTGAGAATGCTGTTAGACTATTCGAGCGGGGGTTTGAAGAGCCGATGATCGTCGATTGGAAGAACATTACGCCGAAGACCTACTATATTCCTGTGGGCCCCAAGCCCTCGAGCGAGAGCAAGACCCCGGCATCGTCGCAGACGCCTACCCGTTCGAAGTAAGCCACTTACAGGTAACAGATTACAAATTACAGATGACAGTTGGTGGCTTACGCGACCTGGGATGCGGGTTTTTGCCTGCTGCTTCCCACCGTTGCGCAAAAGGTTGGTGGGCGAGGAATGGCGGAGTTACTTGCTGGAAAAATGCGAGGTGAGGACTTCCATTAGCTTGGCGGGTTCGCCTTTTCGTATGAATTGATTGATGAAAGGAGCCACGTCGGCTGGGGGCGACCAGAAATCCGAGAGCAGGATGATGGGGGCATCTGGGAACTTCGATCGAACCTGCTGGGCGATTTCGGGGGCGGTGGTGACGGAGTTGAGCCGATAGTCGAGCAAGACCAGATCGACTCCCGAGTCCGGAATGGGATCGGCGCCGGAGAAGCGGACTAATACGGGGAAGAAGTCAAATCCGGCCCTCTGCACAATCATGCCGTAGATTTCGAGATGCGAGGGATCATCGTCGAAGATCAGGACTCTGGGATTTGTTGGCATGGTCGGGCCTCTGACGAACCATCATGGACAATCCGGGCAGATCGAGTGGAGAAGCAAAGGGAAGCGGGGACTGGACCGGTGTGCCCGGAGATAGATCGCTATGCAAAGTATAAACGGGAATTTGCGAAAAAAGGAACCTGGCAAGCTGGGGCGGGTTGTGGACGTTGGCGCCGTTCATCGGATGTTCTTGATATGAGCCCTGGGGTGCTAAGCTGATTTGCGGAATCCGGAACGCGGGCCGCGGAAGCTGGGGCTTGTGGTTGTCCCGTGATTCCGCCGACCTAAGGTCAAAGTCTTCCGTTTCACCCCGATTCCGAGGCAAACAGGACACATTCTTTGGGAAGATGACGTCTCTCCCGTCCAAGACCGGCGTTTTTGACTGTCCATCCCAGTGGCGGACTGTGGGGACTCGTGTGTTCCGGGTGGTGGGACGGAGCTTGGCGCCGATCGTACTATGCGTCATTGCCACCATCGCTTCAGCTCAGAGCCGCGTGTCTGAATACGATGTGAAGGCGGCGTACCTCTTCAATTTTGGAAAATTTGTTCGATTCACGCCCCCGGATGCGGAGATCAAGCGAGAGAGTTTCGATATTTGTATTGTGGGCGACGATCCGCTCGGGGCTCCCCTGGACAAGCTTACGGCGAATGAAGCGCTGGATGGCAAGCCCGTTCGCGTGGTGAGGCTGAAAACCGCCGGGGAGGCGCGCGGGTGTGCGATTGCTTATTTCGGCGCCTCGGAAGGCACGCGCGTCAAGAGCGATCTGGAGGCGCTGCGGGGACAGCCGGTTCTGACCGTCAGCGATGCGGGCAATTTTCTTCAGAATGGCGGGATGATCAAGTTCGTCCTTCATGAGAACCACATTCGATTCGCGGTGAATCTGGATGCGGTCCGCAATGCGCGGCTTGGCTTGAGTTCCGAGCTTCTGAGAGTAGCGATCTCCGTGAACGGGGAGTCACCGGCGGAGGTGCAGCCATGAAGCTCTGGTCGGCAGAGTCCATTGCCGGCAGGCTGACGGCAATGGTGGTTTTCGTGAGCGGCACCGCCCTGCTGCTCGCCTACGTTTCTTATCTGGCTTACGACTACTACAGCCTACGCCATAACCTGATCGAATCGATTGATAGCCAGGCGAATCTGATCGGCATCAATAGCGAGACCGCCTTGCTGTTCGATGACCAATTGACCGCCGAGACGACACTGTCATCGCTGCGGGGTGCGCCGTCCATCCTGGCGGCGGAGATTCTCCGAGCCGACGGCAGTCCTTTTGCGCATTACACCCGCAAAGGGTATGAGGCAAACCAGCCGATTGAGCCGAGGCTTCCAGGCGGACAAACGTCAGCGGCATGGATTCAGGGCGAGACTGTCCTTCTTGGGCACGTGATCACCTCCGATGGGAAGCCGATCGGGTGGGTGTACATTCTGGCTGAAACCCGGGCTGTGGGACACAGGGCGAGAGAATTTGGATTGATTTCGGCAGGCATCCTGCTCGTCTGCTTTGCCATTGCTTTGTTGGCGACCCTGGCTATGCGGGGATCGATTATCCGTCCACTGGAGAACCTGGCCGACACGGCGCGTGTGGTGTCCCGGAAGAGAGACTACTCAGTTCGCGCCGAGGTTCCTAAACGCCGTGACGAGATGGCATTCCTGGCCCAGTCGTTCAATGAGATGCTCGACGAGATCGAGCAGAGCAGAGCCGTGCTTGAGCAAAAGGTTGCGGAACGAACGGCGGAACTTTCCTCGGCAAACCGCGAGCTGGAAGCTTTCTCTTACACCGTGGCGCACGACCTGAAGGGACCCTTGCAGCAGGTCTCGAACATCGCATACCTGTTGCAGGTTGATCCGGCCGGTGGCGGGTCATTCGATCCGAAGCCTTTACTGGAGAAGCTGGTCGCCGCCGCGATGAGGATGTCCACGCTAATCGATGACCTGTTGAATCTATCCCGGGTGGCCAGTACGCCGCTCAAACATGTTCCGGTGGACCTGAGCGCCGTGGCACGATCGATTCTGGACGGCCTGGCGCAGAGTGGCGGCCGGAAGGTTGAAACGATTGTCGCCGACGGTTGCGCGGCTCTGGCCGATGAAGGATTGATAATCGTAGTGATGGAGAACCTGCTCCGCAATGCATGGAAATACTCGTCGCGCAAGGAATCGACGCGGATTGAATTCGGCTGCCGGGAGCAAGGGG
>JBEKZG010000209.1:0-6574 GCA_049510095.1 Occallatibacter sp. | reverse complement strand
GTCGCCGACTGTGGACAGATGGAAGATCCTGCTGAACTATATAGTGGCCAGAATCATCCCCCATCGACCCAGAAAACGACTCGATACAGGCTCGCTCTTGTTAGCCAACTGCTGTTTTTAGGCTAATAGACTCATCCGTATATTAGGTAGCGCCGACCTCCAGGTCGGCTGTCGTGTGGGCCTCCTGGCCCGCACCCGGCATTGGCGATGTGGGCGCCGCAAGTACAGCCGCTCTGGATAGCGTCTCCACTAGGACGTGCAATTTAGGGATCAGTCCTAAGGGATTCAATTCGAATTCACCGCCAGGCCCAGGCCGGCCATAGCTCCAGGTGTTCTAATCGTTGAGAGCGTTTGATCGATCCTCCACGTCAAGCACAATAGGATCAACATGCGCAAGACTCTAATCGCCCTGGCTCTCCTTACGGCAATCTCGTCCTCACTCGCCGCCCAGTCTCCCGCTCCGCCCACCTGGCGCGAACGCGTCGCCGATTCCATGCCGCTTCTCGGCCATCGCAACTGGATTCTCATCGTCGACTCGGCCTACCCGCTCCAGTCCAGCCCCGGCATCGAGACCATCGTGACTGATGCCAGCCAGTTGGAAGTCCTTCACCACGTTCTCGCCGCCATCGACCGCTCCGTCCATGTGCGCCCCGTCATAACAATGGACGCCGAGTTGCCCTTCGTCTCCGATCAGGACGCGCCCGGCGTCTCCGCCTTCCGCGCCGAAATGAACGATCTCCTCCGCAACTACCCCGTCAGCTCCCTGCCTCACGACCGCATCGTCGCCAACGTCGAAGAGGCCGCAAAGCACTTCAACATCCTCGTCCTCAAAACCAACATGATCCTCCCCTACACGTCCGTCTTCATCCGTCTCGACTGCAAGTACTGGACCGCCGACGCCGAAGCCCGCCTCCGCGCAAAAATAGCCGCCGCCGGCGCCTCAAATCCGGCCAACTAGCCCACTCCTTGAACAACCCACCCGAGAGAAATCACCCATTCCCGCTCAAACTTTCTGCCCCATCCGCGCGAGGCGTGGTACACCAATCAGGCTGATGGCAAACAAGAAAATAGAGCCTGCGATGAACTCGAATCGGCCGTGGCGAAGGTCCTCAAAAACCAGCTTTGCGGCAACAAACGCCAAAATGGCAAAGGCAATATTTGTCAGCTCCTTGCGGTTCCAGCGAGACCCTGAAAAGGCAAGTGAAAGAGCCATCGCGCAGCATGTCAGGGTGCGAATGAAGGCAATGTGATAGACGTCGAGAGTCATGCGCAGCGCCATAAGAAAGAGCAGACCCTGAACCAGGAAGGCCGCTGCAGCGCAAACCGCCAAAGCGGCGGAAACAACGCGAAGGGATCGCGGCGCCCAGGTTTCCGAAACTGCGGGTTTATCAGCCCCATAGAAAACCAGAGTCGAGACCGCGGCGATGCAAATGCTCGCAGTGAATGTGATTGGCAAGGTTCCGGCCAATGTGTGGAAGACATAACCGGCAAGGCCGGAGGAAACAGCTGCAGACACAAGCAGCACCAGGCCGTGAACCTGCAAGGTGAGGCGGTTGAGGCGGATTCCGAGAAGCACGGAAGCGATGGCCGAGACGCCGAGACAGAGCGTGACTCCCAGCGTGGGAAGGCACAGTAAACTCCCGGCGAGAAGCAGACCCGTACCCCAGGCAAGAAATACCTGATAATTGCGTGTTGCGCGTGTTGCGGAGACTCCGCTGAAAGCGGTAAGCGCCAGCGCATAACAGGCAGCCGCAAGCACGAGGCAAGCCGCTCCAAGGTACATCGGGCCGAGATGCGGTTCAAAGTAGAGCACGCTGGATGCGGCCAGCAGAAAGGCGATCACCGGCTGGAACGTCTCAAAAACGGTGATGTTCTTTCGATGCAGGATGGTCCCGGCGCCTGCACTTGCGGCATAGATGAGGAAAAGCGCGCAACCGGGAACCAGCAGGGCTGCCATCCCCAGGACCGGATAGTCAACCCGCGCATCTTGCGGTCCGGTGTAGATGAAGATCAAGGCCCAGATGGCCACGTCCGCTGCAACCGCAACCAACGGACGCACACTCGAGCCATGATTGAGTTTCGCCGCGAACTCGCAAATAACGGCCATGAGCAACAGCGCGGAGATGAAAGGAATCAGCTGGCGGGAGGCAATGGCCAGTCCCAGGGCAGCCGCTGCAGCCATGGCATTCACTACCCAGAGGACGGGTGTGAGATTGTGCTTCCATGCCAGGGCGGACGCGGTGAGTACGAAGATCGCAAGAATTGCCGCGGAGGCTGATGGCGCCAGCACCTTGAAGCTCAACGTGAGTTCCCAGAGCATCGGAGTAAGAATCACGGCAGAGGTACCGGCATAGATGGCGCTCGGGACCCAGCTTGCAGCCTTGACGCGGACCGCCCAGACAAGCCATAGGATAGCGTAGGCGATGGCAATAGCCGCAAAAGCGAGTTTGGGGAGCGGTGTGGACTCGGCGACCGCACGAAGAACGTAGGCGCCGGCAATTCCGAGCATGGCCCTTCCCACGATGGAGAAGAGTCCGCCGGTCTGCGCGAGGGAGCGGTCCTCGACAGTCTCATACCGGGGCGTTGCGTTGGCCTCTGATTCCTGGGAGACCACAGAGGGATGTTCAAGGACATAGACACGCTTTTCCAGAGTTTCAAGGCGTGCCGTGAGCTGATCGAGAGTGCCCGGAAGATCGTTCATTCTTCCCACCCGATGAAGACGGAAACCCGTCTGGCTTAATCTCCAGCTGCGGGAGCGTGGACAGCATTTTCAGGCCACGGAGGAAGCAGCTTGACCAATGCCCACAAAAAGAGCAGAGGAAGGAGCGTCAGGAAAATCGCCACCAGAAGTCCCTCGCGCGTAATCAGAGTCATCTTGTAAGTCGTGTAGCCGAGGAAACTCTTCGAGAACAACTGACCGCCAATGACGACGTTCCAGCGCATGGCAAAGATGCCAATCATGGCCAGGCTTCCGGAGACCACGTAGATGCGCTTGCGCACGATTTCAGGCAGCTTCACAACCTGCGTAATAAACAGCAGGATGATAGGCGTCAGGGTCCCGAGGCAGATTTGAATCACGATGTGTGGGATGTACAACTGCGTGTGGACCAGGAAGTTCAAGCTGCGGAACGATTCGTCCGCTTCGTAAATGCGGTGTACCAGGTCCAGCATCTCCAGGCTGAAGTCGATGACAAAGATGTAGAAGAGATACGTTGCAATTGAGTCGACACAATGCACATCGATGGTCTGTTTGCGCAGCTTGGTCACAGCCATGTAGAGCAGCATCACCCCCGCGATTCCCGAGACCATCGCGGAAAAAATAAACACAACCGGCATGAGCGGTGACGACCACCAGGGATTGGCCTTGATGGAACCGAAAATGAAGCCGACGTAGCCATGAAGTAAGAAAGCGGAAGGAATGCCAATGAGGGTCACGATCCAGCCGACGCGATTATCGATGGCCAGCGAGCGTGGGCTGATGTTATCTGAGCCCAGGGTCATGATGCGATAGACAAGGCGCGGAAGGCCTTTGCTCGATTGCGACAGAAGCACGATTTCTCGGCGGTAATCGAGCCAGATTTCGAGAACCAGCACAGCCATCAAATACCAAAGGTAGATATAGCCGAACATCGCCATTGCCGAGCTGCTATGTGGAGTGAAGTACATTTCCGGCGAGCGCTCCGGATGCCCCAGATGCAACTGCAGCGGCAACGGCGCAACCAAAAGGAATGCGAGGGCGGTAAGCAGCGCCAGCCGGTAAGTGGGCTCGATGGCTTTCACTCGGAAAATACGCACCAGCGACGCAAGAATGAATGCGCCGGCTACCAGTCCGGTGATGAACGGGTAGAGCACAATCAGTACGCTCCACTGGAGTCCGTATTCGTTTGGATACATGAAGCCTTCAACACCGTTCATAAGCCCTCACTTCAATCAGCTTCTAGCTGCTAGCTTCTAGCCTCTAGCTTCTTTCTTGCCGTTTCCTGCTCCCTTATTCGAAGCGTTGAAAAAACTCGACATCGACAGGAACCAGTCAGCAGCCAGAAGCTAGTAGCTGCCGTCTTTACCGCACCGATCCATCAAGTTCGTTGTAGAAAACCTTCGCGCCGGTGGCCATCTGTGGCTTAAGCACCTGCACGCTATGGGTCTTCAGGAATTCGTGGATGGGATCCTTGGGATTCTTCAGATCGATCAACTGGCGCGCGCCGGTGGGGCAGGCTTCGCAACAAGCCGTCGTCAGCCCCTTGGTAATCCTGTGGTAGCAGAGCGTGCACTTATCCGCGACCTTTTTCTCGGGATGAATGTAGCGGCATCCATAGGGGCAAGCCTGCACGCAATAAGCGCAACCAAGGCAATACTTCTGGTCCACCAGAACCACGCCGTCCGGAGCCACAAAGGTTGCTCCCACCGGGCACACCTGCGTACATGGGGAATCGGCGCAGTGATTGCACATCTTGGGAACAAAGAAATACTTTCCGCTCGTGTCGGTGGCTACCGGAAACCCTTCCTTGCCGCCGTCGGGAGAGATGACGTCGGGGATCGTCAGAGGATTGATCATGATGTCCTGGGGATTCTTCATCTCCCAGTCGCTCACGTGATAGCGCTCGACCCAGGTGCGGAAGTTTCCGTCCGGAACATCGTTTTCGGTCTGGCAGGCCCGCACGCAATTGCCGCAGCCAATGCACTTGGGGATGTCGATCAACATGCCCCACCAGTGATCCGTCATTTTGTAGTTGGGCGAGGCTTCCGGCGTTCCAGCCAGCACGGATTTCCATGCGAAGGCCGCCGCGGGCAACAGGATCAGAATCTGTCGGCGATTCATGTTCATTTCGCACCTCCTGCGGCCTTTGCCTGCGCATCGGCGGGCGGCGCATCCATGCCCGGATCGTGGGGCTGATGGCAGGTGTCGCACGGCATCCCGTTGGAGTGTTCCGCGGGAACAACCTGTGGAAAGCCTTTGGGTTTGGCGGCGCTGGCCGTGTGGCAGCGGGCGCAGAGAACCGATGCGTCGGGCAGAACCGGCTTGACTGTCGACGGGTCGTCGGCGTGCTGGACCTGCGCGCCATGGCAGGCTTCGCAGTTCACGTGCGCGTGCTTACCCTTGCTCTTCTTGTCGACCACATCGGTGTGACAGCCCTCGCAGGCATCGTGTCCCGCAAACCTTAGCGGGTGAGCTGCGACTTCCCCGATGGCTGCGCCGCGATAGTGGCCATACTGCCCAAAAGTCTTCGGCACTACGTAATGGCGCACCACAAGGAACACTACGAAAGCCAGGACAAAGAGCCCCGCAAATCTGATTAAATGCCCAGCATCTTTGAAGACACTCATCAAGCCCTCTCCACAACCACCTCGACCGGAGGTATTACGAGGCCCTCCTATGCGATCTGGAGTATTGCCCGCAGTAGCGACCGTATGGACCCCGTTGTATGGCTGTATGTGAGACAGCTCACAATCGGACGTGACGAATGCCACCTTACGCCCGCACAGCGTGGGATAAATCACGAACTAAGCTCGCAACGGTGCGTTATAGTGGCTCACCTCACACAGTGATCGGTTGTCGATGACCGTTCAAAGCCGTAGAACCCGCCGAATCGGTTGCGGTCCTCCGGCAGGCGCTCCATGAACAGCCATCTTCCATATCACTGTTTTGACGAAGATTCACTGCGTAACACCCCGATTCGCGATACACTCCGTACGACTCTCCCTTAGGAAAAAAACTTCATGCGAATTTCTGTCCGCGTGCTCTCTGCCCTCTTGTTTGCCGCAGCCTCTCCAGCCGTCCTGAGCGCTCAGTTCCAGGAACCAACCAGCGACGAACTCAAAATGACATCCGACCCAAAGGCGCCCGGAGCCTCCGCCGTTTACCTCTATCGCGAGGAGAGAACCGACGACTTGATCCACTTTCACAGCTACTACGCGCGCATCAAAGTCCTTACGGAAAAGGGCAAGGAACTGGCCACGGTTCAAATCCCTTATGAGAAAGGCAAGTTCCAGGTCGCCGCCATCCAGGGACGCACCATCCACCCGGACGGAACCGTAATCCCTCTGACCACCAAACCCTCAGACCTGCTCGATTTCAAGAGCGCGGGCCATCAGTTCAATCAAATGGTCTTCACCCTGCCCAGCGTTGAGGTCGGCAGCATTCTCGAGTACCGTCTCCAACTCCGCTACAGCGAAGACAATATCTATCCACCTGACTGGTTTGTCCAGCAGCCTTACTTCGTCCACAAGGCTCATTACGTCTTCATTCCCGACTTCAACCACGGCCATGTCGTCACCAACAGCCGCGGAGAAGTCCTGGATGGACTCATGTACTCCATGCGTCTTGGCCCCAGCGATCAGGTCGTGCGCGACACTCAGAACCGCTATTCCCTCGATGTCACCGATGTCCCAGCCCTTCCCGACGACGATTGGATGCCGCCCCTCAACACCATTCAATACGCGGTCCATTTCTACTACACCAGCGCCAACAACGGACCCGAGTACTGGGACAAGGAAAGCCGGTTCTGGGCGAAGAATGCCGAACACTTCGCCGCTCCCTCCGGCTCCATCAAGGGCGCTGCCTCCGGCATTGTCT
>JBEKZG010000208.1:0-6586 GCA_049510095.1 Occallatibacter sp. | reverse complement strand
GAGGTGCCCATGAACTCTCCACTTCAATATTTTGGACTGTACAGTTTATGGAAAACTCAGTCAATGGTGTCGACTAGGTAATGTATGAGTTGTCCGTGGCTCACGTTTTGGCTTTGGGCGAGTGATCGCTGGTTCTGCCGCCGTGCGGGGCGGTGGCAGAACCAGGTCTCAAGAGGGAGACCTAGGCCACACGCCTGCGCGCGCCCCCCGTCAATCCGGGTTCTTCAGCATGCATGGGAGTCGCTGTTGAAGTATGCTTTGCATTTCGTTCGGCGCGATAACCTTGTTGGTTCGAGTGTCAGACATACCCATCAGCTTCCAATGGTAAGGAGGCGGCTGATTCACAGGATCGTGAGGAACGTAAAAGAACTTCAAATGGGCCTTGCGATAGGTCACCAACCGCGAGGGAATGAGAGGGCGCGGATCGTCGTTGCTTGTATCGAGAACGATGTCCGACGCTCCACACCGATAGAGAAGTAAATCGGCATCGTTATTTACCCATGATGGAACCCCCCGACCCAAAGAGTCTGCATGGGCGGATGGAGAAGGTGGAGTCGGCGTGGATTCGCAGCCCCCAATTCCAAGAGAGGCCAATACAAGCACATTGCAAATGAGAAATTTCATCATTGGACCAACTCTACTCCTAACGGGTAGGTGGCGCCCTTACCGATTCTGCCGTCCATGTCTCCTCTCCACCAAGTTGATTCTGTGCTGTATTCATTGCGGGTTTATCGCGGTGAGTGGTGCGGGAAGGCTCGCCGTCCACTCCGACTCGATTTCAACGACTCCTCGCACTCCGGTGGCGTGGTGGTTGAAGCTGCTCCATCGGTACTGATCGGAAAATGAGACCGGTCCCCGTTTGATCGGGTTTGTTCAGGCATCATGGCTACAGTTGTCGTTGAGTCGATACACCCGGTCCGGGCCTGAAGGCCATGCTGTTTGGGCCTATTTTCAGGGGGTTGAAACCCCCTGCTCCCTCCGGAATTCGCGATCCACAACTGTTCTAGGCCCTTCACGCCAGTTTCCAGGGGGCGCGATAGGGGCGGGAGAGTAGTTCGGTGGCGGCTTGGTCGTCGATGATTTTTTCCTTTGCTACGTCCCAGTGGATTTTGCGGCCGGTGAACATGGAGATTAAGCCCAGGTGGCCGGGGAGGGTGGAGTGGTGCGCTACCTCTACTGGGGTGATGGTGGGCTTGCGGGATTTTACGCTGTCGAGGAAGTTGCGGCGGTGCTCGGCGGACTCGTAAAGCTTGATTTTGCGGAGATCTTCTGGGAGCGGCAAGGGGATGGCGGCGGAGGCCCAGGGTTCTTTGTTGACAGCGTTGGGATCGGGTTTGACCCATTCGGGGTTGGAGGCGTCGAGGCCGCTGCGATCGACCCATACCCAGCCGTCGGCGCCGATCCACTTGGTGCCCATGGCGAACTCGGGATAGCCGCCGGCGATGGTGATGCCGACTTCGTTGGGATAGCCGGTGACCTCCTTGCGGTATTTGCATTCGATTTTGAAACTGGTGGCGGCGTTCCAGACGGCATTGGCGGCGGGAAATTCGCCGTGGCCTTCGACCTCCGATGGGCCGGTGAGATCGAAGCCCAGGCCCCAGTGGGCGATGTCGCCGTGGTGGCCGATCCAGTCGAGGAGCTGGCCGCCGCCGGTGTTGTAATTCCAGCGCCAGTTTTGATAGACGCGGGCGTCGATGTAAGGTTCGGCTTTCGAGGGGCCTAGCCATAGGTCGTAGTCGAGTTCGGGCGGCGGCTGGGTGACGGCGAGGTCCCAGGCGGGGGTGCCGGGAACGATCTGGTTCGGATTTGTGATTTTGTTGGGCAGCGAGGACAGACGCTGAAGGAGCGCGGGGACGGTGTTGGGGAAGTCGTGGGGTGCGCCGGGCAGGCCGACTTCAACGCGGACGACGTTGCCGATGAGGCCGTTGCGGACAATTTCCGCGGCCTTGTGGAATGTGGGCAGGGAGCGTTGCCATGAGCCGGTTTGCCAGACGATGTTGTTTTGCTGGACGGCTTTGACGATGGCTTGCTGCTCCCAGACGGTGCGGGCTAGGGGCTTCTCGCCGTAGATGTCCTTCTTGCGACGGGCCGCTTCGGTGGCGACGATGGCGTGCCAGTGATCGGGAATGGCGATCATGATGGCATCGATATCGTCGCGGGCGAGGAGTTCGCGGTAGTCGTGATAGGCCTTGCAGTCCTTGTTGCCGTATTTGGTGTTGATGGTGTCAACGGCGGCCTGCAGGTGGCCGGTGTGGATGTCGCAGGCGGTGACTACCTGGCAATCAGGCTGCGCGAGGAAGGCTTTGGTATTGGCTGGGCCCATCATTCCCCAGCCTATAACACCAATTGTTATGCGATTGGAAGGAGAAGGGCGGGTCTGGGGCCAGGCGACGGAGGGGAGGATGGCGGCGGCTCCGGCGGCTTTGATGAAATTGCGGCGGGATAAGGGAGTGGGACGATTATGGGGTTTCATTGGGGTCTCCGAATTCAGGCGGACGACGCGGGACGGCAGATTTAGTACGAGCCTTTATATCAGAACGAGATTGTTTTATATCGCTTCGCGCTAGCAGGTTCATCACAGGCTGTAGTTGGAGGGCTTCCCGCAGGGGCTAAAGCCCAAATTTATTTTCTGTATTTATGGCACGACTGAAGTCGTGCCCTTTCAAAGATCTGGCGCCCGGCGCTAGAGGAGGAATTCGCGGACGAATTTGTTGTCGGTGTGGACGAGGTCGTGGATGGAGCCGTCGAAGATGAGGCGGCCTTCTTCGAGCATGAGGAATGTGGTGTTGGGGTCGTTGTCGCCTTTGGGCCGGGCGACCATGTGGCCGAGGTCCTTGTCGAAGCGATGCGTGCAGAGGGTGAAAGCGTCCTGAAGCCTGTGGGTGACGAGGATGGAAGGGGTGCGGTAGACGTCGCGCTCTTTCATGACCAGCTCGATGATGGTGGTGGAGGTGATTGGGTCGAGTCCGCCGGTGGGCGAGTCGTAGAGCACCAGTTCGGGCTGGCGGATAAGGGCGCGGGCGATAGCGACGCGGCGGCGCATTCCGCCGGAGAGGCTTCCGGGAAAGAGCGAGAAGGTGTGGTCGAGCTCGACAAACCGCAGAGCTTCGTGGACACGGGTGTCGATGACGTCGTCGGGCACGCGCTCCTGAATGAGCTGGTAGGCGATGTTGTCGCGAACGGTGAGCGAATCGAAGAGCGCACCCTCCTGGAAAACGAAGCCGATGCGGGTGCGGAGCGCGAAGAGCTCCTGTTCGTGCATGTGGGCGATTTCCTGACCGAACAGGCGGATGCTGCCCTCGTCCGGACGAAGCAGGCCATTGGTGAGCTTGAGCAAGACGCTTTTGCCCACGCCGGCGGGGCCGAGAAGGATGCGCGTTTCTCCTTGCGCCACGGTGAAGCTGACATCCTGGAGAACCGGTGGACCTTCGAAGGCGAGAGAGACATTGCGAAACTCGACGATGGGAGTGGCATCGAAGGTTGCAGGAGGTTCTATGCCAGAGTTGGCAAGGCTGGAGTGGGCGGGGCTGGGCTGCACGGAACCGCCCGGGGCATTGGCAGGGGCTGTCGAGCTCATAGGCTGGCGAAGAAGGAGAGCAGGATCTGGGTGAGCAGGAAGTCGGCGACGATGATGAGGACCGACGAGAAGACGACGGCCTGGATGGTAGAGCGGCCCACGCCTTCGGTACCTCCTGACGTTCTCATGCCGTAGAAGCAGCCGATGGAGGCGATGATAAAGCCGGAGACAAGCGGTTTAACCAGGCCTTGAACGATGTCGGGATAGCGGAGGGAATCCCAGGCCGTGGACATGTACTGGAAGCCGTCCTGATGGTTCATGAAGATGGTGACGAAGCCGCCGCCGAGGATTCCGAAGAAATCGGCCAAAATGGTTAGAAATAGCAACATGAGGACGCAGGCAAAGAGGCGCGGGGTGACCAATTTACGCATTGGGTCAACGCCGAGGGCGCGCATTGCATCTATCTGTTCAGTGACGACCATTGAGCCGAGCTCGCTGGCCATAGAGCTGGCGTTGCGGCCAGAGACCATGACGCCGGTAAGCACCGGTCCGAGTTCACGGATCATGGTGAGACCTACGAAGCGGCCAGTAAGGTTGCTGGCGCCGAAGGCAGAGAGGGTGGCCGCGGATTGGAGCGCAAGCACACCGCCAGTGAAGAAGCCCGACAGCAAGACGATGGAAGTGGAACCAACGCCGATGATGTCCGATTGCATGAGGAAGTCAACCCAGTAACGGGGTGGGCGAAAGGCATTCATGACAGCACGATGCGCGAACAGGGAGTAATCCTGCACGGTGATCACGATTTGCTTGGCGGTTTTATCGATCGTGTGAAACGCCATAGGTATTTGCCGGTTCGAGAGATGTGGCGGGTGCTGCTTCAGGATTAATCCGCATGGACAGGATAGCGCATGCGGAGGGTTCGGCCGTGAAGTGCTTTTGAGAGACTTGCTCTTGGAGACGGCGCGAAGGCTGAGACTGGCAAAGAGTACCCACGACCGCGCAGAAAGCTCCTGGTTCCTTTAGAACAGACAGCTGCGACTTTCTATGTTTTCAATCTACTAGAGTGTGGCCCGTGGGATGCAATGCGATATCGGGGGATTTTGCTTCCCGAGGGACGATCCCGAGAGGAAATTATGCGTTCATTCCGGCTGCGGTTGATTCTTGCGCTGATTACCGGCATCACCCTGATATCGGTCGGCTCGACCTATTTTGAGGTGCTGGCTCATAAGCATTCCTTACGAGTGGATCTGCAGCGGCGAACTGCCTGGCTGGGCTCGAGCATACAACTGGAGATCGAGCAGGCCATTTCAACGGGCATGGTGGACGCGATTTCCGCAGTACTGAGGCGGCAGCGCGAGTCGGATGGGGTACTCGGGATAGCTGTTTATAACCCGGAGGGGCGCATTCTTGCTTTCGATGGCCCGGAGGACCTGATCAACGGGCTCCCGCCCGGGCCGGTGGAGAAGGCGACCGGGCGAAGAGTGGAGACGAGGGCCTTTGGGCACGACGGAAGCCGGGAATGGCTGGAGGATGCGGTTCCTTTGCACGACGAAGGCGGGTTGAGCGGAGTCCTGGTGATTCTGGAAGACGCCGGGTACATTCGCGCAGAGGGCAACACGGTCTGGCGGCAGAGCTTTTGGCGGATTGTGGCATTTGTGGTTCTGATTGTGGCTGTGACGCTGGCGATGGTGCGCTGGTTTCTGATGGAGCCGATTACGCGGGTTGCGGAGCGGCTGCGGCTGCTGCGCATGGGCCATGTGGATCAGGTGGCGGAAGAGACAGGCAAGGAACTGAGCCTGTTTACACCACTGACTTCAGAAGTGGTGGCCATGGCGGAGAGCCTGATTGTGGCGCGCGCGTCCGCGGCGGCGGAAGCTCGACTGCGGGATGCGGGGGAGCATTTGTGGACCGCGGAGCGACTGGCTGTAAATATGCGGGACCATGCGGGTTCGAGCAAGATTTTTGTGGTTTCGAACCGCGAGCCCTACATGCATGTGCGGAAGGGCCGGGAGACGATTTGCGTGGTGCCACCGAGCGGGCTGGTCACGGCGCTTGAACCGGTTCTGCGAGCGTGCGACGGGGTGTGGGTGGCGCACGGCGGCGGCAACGCGGACCTGGCGACCGTGGACGAATTCGACCGGCTGCGCGTGCCGCCGGAAGATCCGCGCTACAGCCTGCGCAGGGTCTGGCTTTCGAGCGAGGAGGAGCAGGGCTACTACGACGGATTTGCCAACGAGGGTCTGTGGCCGCTTTGTCACATTGCGCATACCCGGCCCATTTTCCGGGCTTCGGACTGGGAGGAATACCAGCGGGTGAACGAGAAGTTTGCGTCGGCGGTGCTGGAAGAGATGGAGAGCAGCGCCGAACCGGTGGTGTTTGCGCAGGACTATCATTTTGCGCTGCTTCCGCGGTTAATCAAGAATGCGCGGCCGGATGCGCGGGTGGCGATTTTCTGGCATATACCGTGGCCGAATCCGGAGGCGTTCGGGATTTGTCCGTGGCAGTCGGAACTGCTGGACGGGCTGCTGGGCGCGGACCTGATCGGCTTTCATATTCCCTTGCACTGCAATAATTTCCTGTCGACGGTGGATCGCGTACTGGAGTCGCGCACGGACCGGGAACATATGACCGCGCTGCGCAACGGGCATACGAGCACGGTGCGGCCATATCCGGTGAGCGTGGCACTGGACGGGACTACGCAGATAAGGTCGTTGGCGAGCGGAACACGCGCGGAGCTTCTGGCGGAGTTCGGGGTGAAGGCGGAATGCCTGGTGCTTGGCGTGGACCGGATGGATTACACGAAGGGAATTGTGGAGCGGCTGCTGGCAATCGAGCAATTGCTGGAGGCGCATCCGTGGCATCGGGAACGGATGACGATGGTGCAGATTGCCGCGCCGAGCCGGACGCGGATTCCCAGTTATGTGAACCTTCGAATCCAGGTGGAGGAGACGGTGACGCGAATCAATACGCGCTACCAGACAGCCGACTGGAAGCCGATCATTTTGATCGACAGGCAGTGCAGCCATGAAGAGGTGAATCGCTGGTACCGCGCGGCGGATTTGTGCCTGG
>JBEKZG010000207.1:0-6589 GCA_049510095.1 Occallatibacter sp. | reverse complement strand
GGCCACCTGCGGAAGAGATGGAGACGTCGCGGTTGGTGACTCCCGCCAGATTGGCACGGTCGGGATCCACTTTCAGCTTAACGGCGAAGGTCTCAGAACCCCAGTTGTTGCGAACCCGCGCCGCCTGGGGAATCTTGCGGAAGATATCCTCCACCTGTTCCGCATATTGGCGCAACAATTGCTCGTTTTCACCGGAAACGCGGATCTGCACCGGCACCCCGATGGGAACGCTTGTTTCCAGTTGTTCAACATCGACCCGGGCACCGGGTATGCTCGCCGACAAGGCGCGCTGAAGCGGCGCCACCAGATCGTCCGTGTCGCGTTTGTCGTTTACCTGAATGATGATCTGGGCGTAGTTCGGTTGAAACAATTCCGGGGCCACCGAAAACCAGAACCGAGGCCCACCACCTCCGACAAAGGTGGTCAGAGACTTGATGACGTCTTTCGGCTTTCCATCCTTCTCCGGATGTTCCTTGCCGAACTCGGCAGCGGCTTTGAGAATCACATCCTCAGCCGCCTGGGCAGTCTGCCCGGTTTCGGCAATGTTCGCGTCTTCTGGCAGCCAGACATCCACATAAGAAAGATAGGAAAGATCCTTGGGGAAGAAGACCAGGCGAAGATCCGAAACGTAGTAGGCGCCTGCCGCGAGAAGCACCATCGAGCATGCAAGGGCAATCTTCCGGTGCTCGATCAGGTAACCGGCGAACTGGGAATAATACTTGGCAAACCCTTTCTGCCTCCGCTCCTCAATGGGCGGGGCCGGGTTCTTGCTCGGAGTGAGGAAGTAGAAACCGAGCAGAGGGACGAAGGTCATGGAGACGATTCGCGAGGCCACCAGCGCGCACGACAGCACCACCGGGAGACTCTTCATGAAGTTTCCGGTGAGTCCGGTGATCAGGAGCATGGGCAGATAGGCCACGATGTTTGTGATGGTGGCGAACATGATCGCGGTGGCAAGCTTGGTGGGTCCAAGCCAAGCCGCAATCAGGCGCGGCTTTCCGTGATCGAGTTCTCGCTTGATGGCGTCGATGGCGACCACCGGGTCATCCACAAGCAGTCCCAGAGCGATAATCAGCGACGCGATCGAAACCTGCTGGATATCGACTCCGAGCACGTCCATCATCCCGAAGGTCATGGCCAGGGTCAGCGGAATCGATATGGCCATCAGTGCAGCGGAGCGCCATTCCCAGAATCCGACGAGAGCAAGCAGAACCACCAGCACAATAGCCTCGGCCAGCGTCCGCATGAACAGTCCGACAATCTCGCGGACCTGCAGCGGCTGATCGGATGTGCGCGCCAGAATCACGTCATCCGGGATCTGGCCGCGGAGCCCGGCAAGCGCGGCATCGACCTGTTTGCCGAAATCCGCGATCTGACGGTCTTCGCGCATGAAAACCGAAAGGGTGATGGAATGATCGCGATCCCAATTTCCATTGGCGTCGCGCGACCCGTAGTAATTCAGATAGAGCGGAGGCTCATACCCGCGCGAGATATCGACGCCATCGCGCAGATAAATCGGAGCGCCGCGCGGGGTTGCGCCGAGGAGAATGTTGCCGATTTCCTTTTCGCTATGGAACTCGCCGGAAGGATCGATAAGCATGTTCCTGCCGCCGACTTCCATATTGCCGCCGGGAAAGATTGCATTTCTTTGCGCCAGGACCTGCGGCAGCGCTCCGGGCTGAATGCCAAAAGAAGCAAGACGGTCCTGCGAGTATTCCAAAAAGATGCGTTCGGCGAGAACGCCGGCGCGGTTCACCTTCGAGACCTCCGAAACGGCCTGGAGGGTTCTCTGGATCAACTCCGAGTAATCGTCGATTTCCTTGAGGCTGTATTTGTCGCCTGCGGCCGCGGTGAGATCTTTGTCGGTTTGGCTTAAATCCGAGACATACGCAATGGGCCAGATGTCGGGGTGGATTTCCGAGGGACGCAACCGGTCCCGGAGGAACTTATTGGTAAAGTCAGTCGTGGCCGCATCGTCCGCGCCGAAGTCTCCATCGACGCCCACGAAGCCCGGCCCCTCGATGGCCACCATGTCATGCCCGCGATTGTTGTCCTTCGCATATTGAATGAACAGATCCCGATCCTGGCGAGGAATGGTTGGGCTGACCGAGAGAGGGAAAGAGATGATGCCGGCGGAGCGCCGGCCGGCTGGAGCTTTGGCGCGCTCTGCCTGAAGAGCCTGGCGAACCTGGTCCGCCCGCCATGCGATCTCCGCCGCCCCAGCCTTGGGGCTGCCCACCGTGAGCATCAAAGCCGCTGTTTCGCCGAAATCCCGAAGAAATGTTACCGGGCCCGCACCCTCCGGAAGATCGTTAATTGTATTAAGGCGGAGCGCAATGTCGTCGTATTGCTTGTTTACGTCCGAGACCGTACTGTCTTCCAGGGCAATGAGAACAACGGATAAATTGCTGCGGGATGACGATTCAAGCTTCAGGATCTTGACGTTGCCGGCGATTTTGGCTTCAATCTTCTTGGTAATCAGCTGTTCGACTTTATCGGCCGAAACACCGGGCCATGGGCAAACTACGGCCGCGCGGGTAGATCCGAACTTCGGATCTTTGCGCTTCGGCATCTGGTAGTAGCCATAAAACCCCCACAAGATTACCCCAACCATCAGTACCCAGGTAATCTGCCGGTTTTCGACGCAAAACCGGGGAGTATTTCGGTCGTTTGCGATACGATCTTCTTCGCTTTTCTGGTGAGCCATCTGCGAAATCTCCGGTCAATTTCTCAGGGTACGATTTGTACAGTTTCGCCGTCGCTCACAAGAGTGGCGCCCGAGGTGATCACCTTCTCGCCGGGATGCAGCCCCGCCGTAACGACGATGGCGTTGTTGAGCGCGCTTCCCAGTGTGACGTCCCGCGCCCGGGAGACCGACTTGCCGCCTTCATCAGTCACGACGAACACCGCGAAGCCGTCCGGGTTGTCCTTCGACCGCACGATCGAGCCCATCGGTACCACTGGAAGTCCCTCGGCCGGGTGCGTATTCGCCAGCTTGATGGTGACGATCATGCCAGGCTTCAGTCTGAGGCCCGGATTCGGAAAAGTGACTTCGACATCGAAGACCCGACTACGCGGGTCAGCCGCCGATGCGATCGAAGTGACCCGGCCAGTGAATGAGCCGGGAAGGGCTTCCGTTGTGAGCGTAAGGGGCATGCCGACCTTCAGTTTTGAAAGCAGGACATCGGGTGCTCCGAAAACGGCCTTAAGGCTGCTCAGGTCCGCCAGAACAAACGCCGGCGTGCCTGGCCCGACGATCGAGCCAACATCAACCAGACGCTAGATCACCACACCGTTCGAGGGCGACGTGAGAGCGGAGTCCTTCAGCGCCAGATTGGCTTCCGCCACCATCGCCTGCGCGCCATGAACCATAGCCTGCGCATTGTCGAGTTGCGCTTTGGCGCCATCCATATCGGACTTGGTAAGACTTTGCTTTTTGAACAACGCGTCCGCGCGCTCGTAATCGAGTTTCGCCTTTTCCAGGCCAGCCTGCGCCTGATTCAGCTGGCTCTGCGCCTCGGCGACCTTCACCTTATAGTCTTCATCCCGCAGACGCACGAGCGTAGCGCCCTTCTGCACCACATCGCCCTCATAGAGCAGACGCGAGGTCCCGCCTTCGGGCACGGTCATAATCTGTGACACGTATCCGCCCAGGCGAAAAGCGACGTTCACCATGGACACCGGTTCGATGCTTCCCGAGTATTTGGGGCCGTCCTCGGGAACCTCGGTTTCCACTGCCTGCACCCGCACGGGCGTGAGTGGCTTCTGGTACGGTTGCGGCTTCGAGCAACCGGCACAGCAAAGCACCGCCAGCGGCAACCAGATATGCGCTTTCAAAGACTTATCTCTCACCGATGGATTTCTCCAAGTCTGCTCGCGCGGTCCAGAAGGTCAGGAGGGACTCCTGATACTTATAGGTCTTCTCGGCCAGCGATGCCTTCATTTGCAACACGTCCTTCAACAGGACGGCGTGCGAGTCGTACTTATCCAGAGCGACCCGGACTTTCTCACGATCCGCGTCCAGTTCCAGTTCCGCCACGCGAAGCTTTTGGCGTGCTTCCTCGAGTTTGCGGAAATTCAGGCCCACTTCCACCTGGATCTGCGCCGCCGTTTCATCCACGGCGGTTTTTGCTTGTTCGACCACTTCGCTCTTGGAAGCCAGTTCGTGCTTCTTCTTTCCCCAGTCGTATACGTCCCAGTTCAACGAAAGCCCGACTGCGGTGATGTTCTCGGGAAGGAATTTGATATCGAACGGAGAAAGGTAATTCATGCTCAAACTAATGTCGGGAATGTACTCGGCCTTCTTCGCCCGCTTATCGATCTCCGCCTCCTGAGACTTCAGGCGGGCCTCGCGAATCTCAGGACGCTGCTGGAGCGCCATAGCGCGCGTTGCGGCAAGATCCATCTCCCAGGGTTTGGCCTCAGTGGTCTGGGACACGGTGAATTCCGTGGCCAGGTCACGCGCGAGGAGGCCGTTCATCTTCTCTTTAAGTGTCGCGACGGTGTTGTTCAAGGTGGTTGCTTCGGATTCGGCCTTCGCGAGTCCGGCTTCGGCATCAAGCATGTCGGACTTCAGAATCACATGCTCTTCCAGTCCGTTCTCCGCAAGCCGATTCATCTCCTTCAACAACGTGATCGCCTCTTCAGGAGCGGTCAGCGCGCTCTGTGCCTGAGCCAGGTTGTAGAAAGTTTTATTGACATCGTTGACAACGTCCTGTTCCTGCAGGCTCAGCTTTTCTTTCGCGACTTCCGTGTCAAGCTTCTTCGCGTCGACCCCGAGTCCGATGCGGTACAACTGCGAGAGCGGCTGAGCCGCCTGGGCCTGGATCAAAGTAAACGGACGCCGGTCCGTCGTGATATACGAGGTCGCCGGCGGAAAAGGTCCAATGCCGGGAAAGGCCCCGAGCGATCCCGGTGGAAACGTGAAGGTAATTTTGTTAAGCAACTGGCCCTGCATCATGTTGAGATTGAACTGAGGAAGCCGGTTGGTCTTCATCACTTCCGTGTCGTGCTCTGTTTTTGAGACTTCCAGTTGCGCGACTTTGATCTGCCGATTCTTTTGGAGGGCCAGCGAAATGGCCTGATCGAGGGTCAGTTCCTGGCTCGATGCCAAGACCGGGCAAACCAGGAGCAGTAATACCCACACTCGTCTCAGTAGCAAAAAGCCTGAGCGTGCGCCCGCAAATAGATTCTCAACGTTGTAGACCGTTGTGGAGCCTAACATAGGTGTCCTTCGCAGGCAAACAGTTACATTTCCGCGTGAGATTCGTAAACAGATGGGAATTCCCTCTTCAGTGCCGCTACTTACCGCCGATAGAATTCATCAGGGGCGTGGGGATCAAAGTAGTGATCAGAGTCATGGATAACATAATCGAGAAGCGTGATGGTGTCAAAGTATAAATTTTGAATCCCACACTCAGCCAGGTCAGCCCGATCAGGCCACGTATGTTTATCACCGATGCGGCGTTAACAATGAGGCGGTGGGCAGAGAGAATCCCATGATCAGCAGGAGAAAGAGCCTGTTATCGAACATCCGGTGCTTCAGACCACTCGGATAATCGGATAAGTCGAACCGGGCCGAAGGGCCTCGGCCAGTTCAGGGACTCGGGGCGGGCCGAACTGCGACTCCGGCTCCAGCAGCAGTGCCAGCAGGCGTCCACCGGTCTGGGTAGCGGGAAACAAAACAAAGCCGTCTAAGTTGACGCTCTCCGCTCGTGCGCTGCATATCGGAATCGCCGGCGCATCAACCTCACCGGCCGGAGTCAGCGCTTCGATTCCATATACCTCCGCCCCCGAAGACCTGAAAGCCTCAGGGGAGGCGCTGGCGAGCCTATGCCTGCCGAGTAAAGAGATAACCCCGTTCAGATTACTCGGGACGCCGTAAGCCTTAGGCAATCGGATTTTACTTGTCGCCCGGACGGTTGAAAGATAAGCGCCCGGAATCCGGACCAGTGCGATGTCGCCCTTGCTGGCCGATTGCATCTCCATGTGGCGAGCAACTCTCGATCCGGAGTAGCGGCACCGGACGGGAACCATCTCTTCCTCTTTGCAGACTGATGGCCGGTTTCGGAGCTGCTCCGCATAGACGGCAGCCCATTCGACTGCGGACTCTATCGAACGGAGCAGGGCAACCGCAGGCGGTGTGAAACTCAGGAGGTCGTCTGGCGAGGAACGACGGCCTTCAATCAGGATCGTCGGGATCGCAAAGCGGAGAGCGAGACCATTCCTGGCATCCACAATGTCGGTGCTGCTGTGGCGCACGATCCCTGAACGGATGAGCGTATAGCGAGCGCTGCGAAGATTGGCTTCCGCCATGCGTCCACCCACGAAGTCCATGGCCTTGCGCCGCAGAGCCGCGCCGAGGGATGTCGAAATGGCCGGGTTGGTTGGGAAATCGATCATGATTTCCTGCGGGAATACAAAATCGAGGGCCATCAGTTCGCGGCGCCACGGGCGATAGGTATGAACGTCAATAACGATATCGGGCTTCCACGCATCCACGAATGCATGTACCGTCGCCGTTTCCGGTGCCAATAGCAACAGGTGGTCTCGATTCAGATCTGTTTCCCGCGCGCTGCGGCGGGTTCCG
>JBEKZG010000206.1:0-6629 GCA_049510095.1 Occallatibacter sp. | reverse complement strand
ATCAAGGCAATTTCGACTTCCTCGGCGGCGGGGTGTAGCTGGCAAAACAGCGCGGGCGATGATTCGGCCACTCCCTTTCGGGTTCTCGGCAACATCTCCGGAAATTCGCGGAGAATCCAGTCTTCAATTCTCCTCATCAAATCTTCCGGCGCAAGGGCAGGAGCGGAGAGCTTGGAAAGCAAACGCAAACCAAGGGACACGATCACCTCCAAAGTCGAGCAATTCTAACCGAGTTACCGCTGCCAACAAATCAATTCAGGTTGGAGGTTCCACTTCATTTCAATTTATAGCCTCTCTCCAACATGTCGCCTGCCAATCACATGATCCAAGATCAGCAGCGCCACCCCTCCATGAACTCCATTCCGTGTAAACTGGTCTCGCCATGAGCTGCCTCTTCTGCAAGATCATTGACGGCGCCATTCCTTCGACGCCCATCCATCAGGACGACCTGTGCTACGCCTTCGCTGACATCCATCCCCAGGCCCCGGTGCACATCCTCATTGCGCCCCGCGAGCACATTGTTTCCCTCGCCGAGACCAATCCCGGCCATCGCCCGCTTCTCGGCCATCTCGTCTCGGTAGCAACCGACATCGCCCGCGCCAAACGCCTCGACAACGGCTATCGCGTCGTCATCAACTCCGGTTACGACGGCGGCCAGACCGTAGATCACCTCCACGTCCATTTATTAGGCAATCGCCCCATGGGCTGGCCCCCAGGATAAAGCCAACCCTTAGTTGCCACCCCGCGCCAAAACGAAGAGGGCGTTCGCCGCAGCGAACGCCCTCTTTCCATCCAACTCAATCCCTCAAGTCAGCCACTCCTCGAACTAGGCCAGCACCCAATCCAAGCAACTAGTCCCTAGGTCCCTGGCCCCTAGTCCCTGCTTTCCTCACACAGGCTGCGGATAATACTCGTCTTCCTCATCCATTCCGTAACGCCGCAGCAGGTTCGGCAAGCTCTGCGAGAACGCCGATCGCGGCATCACTGTGTCGCAACCCGCCTCGATCGCTTTCATCTTCAGGTCGCCCTGCAGATGATTCAGGAATCCGATAATCGACGTCGCCTTCTTCAGCTTCGCCTTGAATTTTGGAATCAGCGTCATCGGCTTTGCGTTCAGGTTGTTCAGGTCGAACACCAGCAGCGTCGGACGCGCATCGTCCGGCAGGTCCGTCAGCCGGGCCACCGCGTCCTTATCGCCTTTCACAAACTCCACCTTGATGCCCAGCTTTTTCGAGGTTTCGTTGATCTTCGCCTGGAAAAACAGATCCTCGATAAAGCAGAAAATGCGGGTCGCCGCATCCGCGCGCACCGGCACCGCCGCCGACTGTGGCGCGTAGTTCTCCTGGTAATGGCTGTTGTGCCCGTTGTTGCTCGTAATCTGGATCGTCGAAGGAGGTCCGTCAGCCACGTTCCCGTTCACGGCACGGTAGCTGTGGTCCATCGGGCCCACAAACTCCCTCGGCCCTTTGGGCTTGTTCTTGCGTTTGCCCTGTCCGTTCCCGTTCCCAGGGTTGGAGAAGCCCACGTTGTTCCCCGGCTGCATGGGCGCGCCCTGGCTCTTCTGGAAAAACTTCTTCTTTTTCCGAGAATGACCCTGGCCCTGACCTTGACCCTGCTGCACCGGCGCGGCCTTGGGCTGAGCGGGTGGCGGCGTTGGGGCCTGCACCTGGGGTTGAGCCTGCTGCGCCTGCGGCGCGCCTGCCTGGCTGTTCTTGTTTTTGCGGCGGCGCCGGCGGCGCCGATGCCCTTGCGACTGCCCTGGCCCAGCGGCCGGGGCTGACCCCAACTCTGGCTGGGGCTGCGTCGATTCTGTCGTCATGCGTGTACTTCCTGGCGCAGTGCAATCGGTTCCTGCGCGCTTTTAGATTCAGCTTGTTCTACCCGGTGCCGGGCAACTGCTGACCACCCCTGGTACCTTCCGTCTGTCCAGGTTTGAACTCCGGAACTCCGCTGCTGTTTCACTTCAATGCGGAAGATTGCGCCAATTGACGGATATCAATCCCCGTGCAATCTATCACAACTCCCGGAAGGCTTCGTGCCTGGCTGCCTCGTTGTGAGGAGTCTCGCTCAATGCCCTTCCGCAGGTCGCTCTGTCGGGTCGGCCTGCGTATGCTCTTCAAACAGGGCGCCGCCTGCGCTTTCCTTAGATCATGCTCTTCCTATGGGAGCTTTCGCCGCCTGCAGCCTGGTAAGGTTTGAACCTGTCGGCGAAGTTTCCTTGCTCGGCGGCGAGCTTGCTCTGCCCCTTCCGGGTGGCCCGCGTCAGCCGCTTGATAGGCAAATCTGATACTACAGCCAACCACCCCGGCTGGCAAGTCCACCTTAGGGAACATTCTCCTCAGTTCCCGTTCAGAATTCCCGAAAACGCACAAAAGCCACTCCATCCGGAGTGGCTTTTGTCGTCCCGCACTGGCCACTGGCCTCCCAATAGTTGCGTGGACGGTGGTTATATCCACCGTACCTAGTGCAGACTTCCCGGCCGGTTCATCCCTTTTCAGGGCCGCTTCGTTGGCGGTGGCTCTTGCCGGGAGCCTGCTGTGCTCTGGGCTGTCGGGAATCCTATCCAGCAGCCGGTACATCACTGGCACTCTTTATCTAGCAATCGTGGGGCCGTTTTCAATATCGTTTTCTTTCACGCACTTACGGGTTGCTTTTCCGTGCGGTTGTCTGGAATCTGGAAGCCCGTGCCGCACTGAAATACTAAAAATCATAGACCTGGCCTTACGCTGGCGACCTTGCGGCTAACGCTGGCACTGCGGGCAATAGTGGGTCCCGCGTCCACTTACCAAAATCCGCTTGATTGGCTTCTCGCACCGCCGGCATGGCAATCCCCCGCGAAGATACACGCAATGTTCCAGTTGAAAGAATCCCCGCATCCCGTTCGCGTTCACATAGTCTGACACCGACGACCCGCCCCGCTGAATCGCATGCTCCAAAACCTCCTTCAGCGCAAGACGCAGCCGCTCCAGTTCCGCCCGCGAAAGCCGTCCTGCCATTCTCCGCGGTCTAATTCCTGCGCGGAAAAGGCTTTCATCGGCATAAATGTTGCCCACCCCGGCCAACAGTTTCTGGTTCAGCAACGCAGCCTTTATCGCCAGCCGCCGCCCCCGAAATAGCGCCGCAAATTCAGCCGCGTCAATCTTAAGCGGCTCCTTGCCCGTCCCAAGAAACTGCGCGCTTTGCGCCAGATCGCGAAACTCCAGCCGTCCGAACCGCCGTGGATCCACAAAGCGAAGCTCCCGCCCGCTGGCCAGGGTCAGCCGCGCATGGGTATGCGGCGCAATCGGATCACCCGGTGTCGTCACCAGCAGCCGCCCCGTCATCCCCAGATGCACAATCCACTGCGCGTCCGAGTGCCGCCCGCCAGCAGGCCCCAGATCGCAAACAATATGCTTTCCTGTGCGATGTACGCCCCGGATCACGCGCCCTGCCAGTTCCTCGGCCTGCCGCGCCGGCGCCGTCTTGAAGGGTTCTGTATGGGACCCGAACCACACCTCGGCTATGCGGTCGCCGCGCACGCCCTCGTGGACACCCCGCGCGATCGTCTCCACTTCGGGCAGTTCAGGCATTTCTATATTTTAGAAGATTTCAGTTTTTTGAAGATTATTTACTGTGGTCGCTGCCGTGGTCACCAGGCTCGCGGATCCGGTTCGCCTCAAAGCTCACTACCTTCCATGTGCCCTTGGCATCCCGCACATAGACCCTGGTATAGCGAAAGCTCCCCGACATCGCGCCCTCGGGGTTGGTTCCCAGAATGGTGGCCACCGATGTCACCAGGGCGGTTTTCCCATAGAACCGCACCTTCCGGTCCGATATGTCGAACGTCGTAAAGTGCACCCGGCCCGAGCGCAGAATATCAAGTGCTTCCTGCTTGGTCTGCAGCGTTCCCGAAGGCGTAATTGCGTTGTAATCTTCTGCGAGCAGCGAATCCACCACGGCGACGTCGCTTTTCAAAATCGCGTTACGCCACTTCTCCTCAAGCTGGTCGATCTCGTGCCGCACCTCGTGCCGCTCCGTCCTCGGCATCCCCGCTTTGGAAGCCTGCGCCGGAGGAGTTTGCGTCCAGACCGCAAGCACCGGCGCAAGAAAAACTCCGAGCGCCATCCGGCGGATCATGCGCATCATCGATGTGGTCTTTGCACTTGGCATTGGCGTATCGGATCGTAGTCCTTGAGCCGCGTGCCGGTCAATCGCCTGTCGTTTGGCCGCGCTCCAGCGTTCTTTCAAACCGTCGCCGTGCCTCAAAATCAACTCGTCCGTCGCAAGCGGTCCTGCCTGTTGGACGGCATTTCCGCGTCAAACGACAGCAAGCAGGTTCTCTCTCGCGCGTTCTCGCATCCGCTGGTAGAGCACCCCCACCGCATACTTCTTGAAATGCGCGGTCTGCCCATGCGCATCCAGCGCGCTTGCATCCTGATACTGCTCGTAAATCAGAACCGTGTCTTCGCCTTCAACCCAATGCGGGACATAGTACAGGCAACCAGGCTCCTGCCGCGAAGCCAGCGCCAGCAAACGCAAAGTCTCCGTCACGTCGGCGCGATCCTCAGGGGAAAACTTCATCCGAACAAAAAAACTCACCATAGATTCCGTTTCTCTCTTCTCTTGGCGGCCGTCCCGCGCCGGATCTCTGACTGCTTAAACGTAAATTACATTCAGGATGCGTTTCCTGGTCTACCTGTGGATTTCTTCCAACGCCGCCGCAAATTCCGGCAATACCATCGTCTGTTCCCGATCCGGGCCCGTGGATACCATTCCGATCCGCGCCCCGCTCTCCCGCTCCTGGAACCTCAGGTACTCCTGCGCCGCCGCCGGCAGCTTTTCAAATTCCTTAATCCCCTCAGTCGATTCCTGCCAGCCATTCAGCGTTGTATACATCGGCTTGATCCGTTCCAGCCCAAACACATCCGCCGGAATCTCGTCTGTCACCTTACCCTCAATCTCGTAGCCCACGCACACCGGAATCTCAGCCAGCGTATCCAGCACATCCAGCTTCGTCACCACCAGCCACTCCGCGCCATTTACTTGATTCGAATAGCGCAGCAGCGGAATATCCAGCCATCCGCACCGCCTGGGCCGTCCCGTCACCGCCCCGTACTCGTTCCCGCGCTTGCGCAGCTCTTCGCCCGCCGCATCGTGAATCTCCGTTGGAAACGGCCCGCCTCCAACGCGCGTCACATACGCCTTGGTCACCGAAATCACGGTTCCAATCGCCGTCGGCCCCACGCCCGTCCCCGTCGCCGCCCCTCCCGCCGTCGCCGATGACGAGGTCACAAACGGATACGTCCCGTGGTCGATGTCCAGCATCGTCCCCTGTGCGCCTTCGAACATCACGCTGCCGCCCTCGGCCAGAATCCCATTCAGCAGGCGACCGGTATCCGTCACAAACGGCCTCACCTGTTCCGCCGCCTCCGCATATTCGTCGTACATCTTCTGCGGGTCCAAGGCTGCTGTCCCCGTACCGAACAGCGCCTTCACAATCGCGTTCTTTTCCGCGCACGCGGCCTCGATGTGCGTGCGCAGCAACTCCGGCCGCAGCAGGTCCACCACCCGCAGTCCGCTCCGCGCCATCTTGTCCTCGTAGGCCGGACCAATCCCACGGCTCGTCGTCCCAATCTTCTGCCGTCCAGGCGCGCTCTCCGCCGCCAGTTCAATCATCCGGTGATACGGCAAAATCACCTGCGCGCGGTTCGACACAAACAACCGCTCGTCCACCGCCACGTCCAGTTCCCGCAGCTTGGCAACCTCGTTCAGAAGCGCAATCGGATCAAGCACCACCCCGTTTCCGATCGCGCCCTTGCACCCCGGCCGAAGCACCCCGCACGGAATCAGTTGCAGCACAAACTTCTGCCCGCCGATAATCACCGTATGCCCGGCGTTGTGCCCGCCCGCGTACCGCGCCACCGCACTGAACTGTTCGCTCAGCACGTCCACAATCTTGCCCTTGCCTTCGTCACCCCATTGGGCGCCCAGCACTACCGCCGTCTTAGCTCGCATCTTCCGTCCGTTTCTCACACGAGTGCCCCGCGCAAGCCGCTCGCACGGAGCCGCAAGCACAGGGGCGCAGGTTTAGGTACTTCGGGAACGCAAGCACCTTTCCCGATTCTAAACCCAAGACGACTATGCGAGTGGAGGTGCTAAAAGGCACAACCGAATCAAAAACTCGATTGTTAGTCGAATACTGAGCTACGATTGATCGACCATCCGACTAACAATTGCGTCCCAAGGAAAGGGCGGGGTAAGCTTGGCGGAGACAATCACCAGAGTCGAGTTCAAGTCATACAAGGCACTGGGAAACTTCTCCCTAAAGCTTGAAGAGAGAAATATTCTTGTAGGGCCCAACAACTGTGGAAAGTCAACGATCATTGGGGCATTTCGTGTGCTCGCAGAAGGCCTGCGAACGGCACGCTCACAGAGTTCCGAGTTCATTGTGCGCGGCGACTCGCGTGTACGCGGATACCAAATACCAAGAGAATCGATCGCGATTTCTACCGAGAACGTTCATACGAATTCATTACTGTCCGGTTAACAGCTAACTCGTTTGCTGCAACCCTCTGATCTTTGATGAGTTGCGGTTGTTTTTGGGTGGTGTCGATTTGAAATTGCCGCGATGCTGATACCAGGAAGTTTTT
>JBEKZG010000205.1:0-6637 GCA_049510095.1 Occallatibacter sp. | reverse complement strand
CATAGGTGGCGTGAACGATCAGGAAGAGCAATCCCGCGATTACCGAAACCCAGATCAGGAACCAGGCAATATGGATGGGGACGCTCTGCCCCCACGGACTCGTGGCCCACTCTAAGAAGCCCATGTCGCCTCCTCGACTCCGCTGATGGCGCGTTTCACCAGATTTCTCATGAGCGGGATCTTGTAGGCATTGAACTGCAATGGAACCGCTCCTTGCACCGAGAATTTTCCCGCCATCTCACCAGTTGCCGCATTCCGCGGCTGGCCACGAACGGCACCTTCGACTGCCTTCAGCCTTAAGGGTCTAGCGGCGGCCCCATTCACCGCGATCCGCATGCTCGCGATCGTGCCACCGGATAGGACCATGGCCGATGCAACGTTCAGGAGCGGGAAGTCCCAAACGTTGCGGTCTCGCACTTTTTCAAAATAGAATTGCGCGCCCGCCCAGGTGGATGGAATGCGAACGGCAGTAAGCAGATCGCCGGGCTGCAGGATGTGCAGCCGCGTAATGTCAATGTCAGGACCGATGAAATAATCCTCGGCATCCAGCACGCGGTCACCCTTCGGCGTGCGCAGGACGAACTTGGCGTCCAGCGCAATCAGGGCCGGCGCGGTGTCGGAGGGATTCACTGCGACGCAGCGATCGGCGTGCAGAATGGCATGCTCGCGATTTCGGCCCTCCGGTGTATCGGCATAGCAAATGTTGCCGCCGGCACGGTAACAGGGCCAACCACTGCGGTAATACCAGCAGCGCGTATCCTGCGAAACATTTCCGCCGATGGTGCCCTGGTTGCGGATCTGCGGTGATGCCACTACTTCCGCAGCCTGCGCCAGCAGACCATACTTCTGCTTAATGATGGGATGATTCACGATTTCGGTGAGCGTCGTCATCGCGCCGATTTCGACACCATCACTGGCGTTATTGCCGGAAGCGCGAACTCCGCGCATTTCTTCGACTCCGCTCAGATCGACCACGGCCTTCGGCTTCTTGATTCGATCCTTCAGCCAGTCGAAGCTGTCGAGTCCCCCGGCCAGCACCCAGGCGTCGGGTCCGTGCTGTTCGAGAAGCTTCTGCGCATCGGCGACGGAAGTCGGCTGAAACAATTCGAAAGCGGCCATTACGTCTCGTATAACAGCCATAACTCTCCTTCACTCCGTATCAAATATGCGCCATCAAATGTGAGCCATCAGCGGATGCTGCATGGGCCGGCCCGCTTCGAGCGATGTCAGAATTGTGTCGGCGTTCACAGGAGCACGCTGAAAAATCTCGTCCCCCAATGCATCCGACAGGGCGTTCAAGACAGCAGCGCAACCACCGCCAACCGGGGGCTCGCCGACACCGCGGGCTCCGACCGGCGTTTCCGGATCCGGAATATCCAACGCGGTCCATTGCATGTCGACAGGCACATCGAGAATTGTCGGCGGTTTGCTGTGGTAGAAGCGCATGGAGAGCATCTCGCCATAATGCGGATCGAAAACCCATTTCTGGCCGAGCGCATGGCCCATGCCGAGCGTCGAACGGCCAAGCATCTGCCCCCCGAGCGCTCGGGGATGGATTACTGTGCCGACATCGCCGGAGGCGAGGAAATCGACGATGTAGTACTTGCCGGTTTCGACGTCGACTTCAACCTCGGCGAAACTGGCCACATAGGAATACGTCGAGCCATCGCGGGGGTAGTTGTCCTTGGCAGCCACCACCAGGCCTTGGCCGGCCAAAGCCGCAACCGACGCCTTGGTTAATTTGTGGACATCGGCTGGCGCCTCATGACCATCGTAGACGCCACCGAGTTCAACCGCGTGCTTCGCGGCCTGCGCCAGAGTTATGCCGGCGCCTCCGCCTTTGCGGAAAACGCGTTCGTTCGCTATCACGTACTGCTCTGGCTTGCCGCCAAGTTTCTTCGCCGCGATCTCCTGGAGCTTCTCCCTGGCAGCCATTGCCGTGGCATACGCGGCTCGTGTCATGGCGTGAGTTGTCTGACTTCCGCCCGAGACACAGGTGAACGGAAGATCTCTCGCCGTGTTGCCCCAGACCACGGTGCATTTTTCCCACGGCACTCCGAGAACCTCTGCCGCCACGCGATGTACATCGATCACCGACTCGGTTCCCAGGTTACCGATTCCAGACTGGAAAGTGATCCAGCCATCCGGCTTGATGACGAGAAGCCCGTCGAATCCAATGGTGCCGCCAACGTAGCAACTCAGGGAAACGCCAACGCCGCGAACTTTGGCGCCAATCTTCTTCAGAGTACGTGCAACCCGCTCATTCCATTTGAACTGCTCCGCGCCACGGTCGAGCGCATCTTTGAGAAATGAGCTGGTGGCATACTGGCGCTTCCCCTGCACGACCGGTCCCAACTGGGCCTTGCCCTCAGGGCAGTTGATGCGGCGGATTGCTACCTGGTCAAGTCCGAGCTTGCGCGCGGCTTTCGCGATGATCGGTTCCAGGATGACAATCCCCTGCAGGCCGCCCGGGGAGCTCTGCGCACTGCGCGGCGGGGTGTTTGTCAACACTGTCAACCCGCGCCAGCGCATGGCTTGCGGCTGATACAACAGGGAAACAATGCGTCCCGAGGAAGGAGCATCACCCACCGCGTCGTAGGGACCGTTGTCGCAAATGACGAACATATCGAGGGCGGTGATCCGTCCCTCTTTCGAGAAGCCGACTTTCATCCGTCCTTGAAAGCTGGGACGCGCCCGTCCGATGAAGGTTTCCTCTTCGCGGCTGATGCGCATCATCACCGGAGCATTCGTCTTTTTAGCCAGCAGCGCCGGGATGATCATCGTCACCCCGCCCGTGATCTTGCTGCCGAATCCGCCTCCGGTGTATTCACTGATGAAAACAACTTTGTCTGGATCGATGTTCAACCATCGTGCGATCGCGGGCAGTGTTTGCGCGGTGCTTTGCGTGCCCGTATAGATGTAGACTTTGCCATTCTGCCAGTAGGCCATGGCGCTGCGCGTCTCAAGAGTCTGATGGCTGGTGTCTGGAGTGACGAACGTCTCGTCAAGAATGAGAGCCGCATTCTTGAAGCCTGAATCGAGGTCGCCATACGTCCACTCGTCGGGACTCTTGCCCATCGGAAGACGGCCGTGCTTTTCATCCTCGAAGTCAGCCTCGGTCCACTTGAGTTCCGTGACTGCAGGTGTGCCCGGACCTTGTGAACCGGCAGCCGGCGGCCGGGTCCAGACGTTGCCATCCGTCCGCGGATTCGGGCCACCCGGTCGCAGCGTATTCAGCGGATCGACCACGAAGGGGAGCGGTTCAAAATCGATTTGGATTTTCTCGATGGCTTCGGCGGCGGTGAGTTCGTCGACTGCGGCCACCGCAAGAACTGGTTCCCCCTGATAAACCGGTTCCATGGTGAGACCGCGCTCGCCCCACTTACTGGCCTTGATGACCGTGCCATTGTCGGTAAGCGTGTCAGCTGGCGCGGGAAGATCGTCCGCCGTGAGAATGGCTCTCACGCCGGGCATGGCAAGCGCTGCTTTCGCATCGATGCGCCTTACCCGCGCATGCGGCATTGGGCTGAGTAGCAGTTTGCAGAACAACATGCCTTCCGCGCGAAAATCTTCCGCGTACTTTGCACTGCCCGTGACTTTTGCATAGAGGTCAGGGGTCTCGTAGTTCTTGCCAATTAGCTTGTACCCGGCGCCGTAAGTGCGCTCGCCAGCCTTGGTGGGGTCAGCAGGTTTTTTGCTATCGGCGGGTTGATTGTTATTGTCTTGATTGTGGTTATCTTGTTTGTTCTTATCCAAGGGACGACCTCCGCATATTCTCTGCCCCGCGCATCAACGCCGTCAGAATCTTGTCGTAATCCTGGCAGCGGCAGAGATTTCCCGAGACACCGAACGCCAGTTGCTGGCGCGTGGGATTGGGATTCGTTTTCAAGAATCCGACTGCGGTCACGATGAAACCAGGCATGCAGAACGCGCACTGAAATCCCTGCTCGTCGATGACACCCTGCTGCACCGGATGCAAGGTTCCATCGTCGCTTGCCAGTCCTTCGATCGTCATGACCTTCCGGCTACGCACCGTGTGGGTAAGCACCGAACACGAATAGTGTGGAATGTCGTCGATGAGAACGCTGCAGGATCCGCATTCAGCGCGGTCGCAGCCGAGCTTGGTGCCGGTGAGGCCCAGCTTGTAACGCAGCGTCCATGCCAGCGTCTCCTGCTTCATGACGTCGACGCGCCGCTGCTGACCATTAACATTGAGAGTGATGAGGCGCTCGCCCACCCCGGCAGGCAACTGCTGCCCCTGCAGCATAGAGGAGGCGCGAAAAAGATAACTGGCGGAGCAGACGACCACGCCGCTGCTGATGACGCCTTTGATGAAGTTGCGCCTGGAGACAGCTCTCAGCACGCGTTCCTCAGGCACATACTGAATCGCTTCTGCATTTACCTTCTGTGCCATGCTCGGTCACCTCTTATCCGGACCGCCGCAGTTCGAGTGCACCTGAACATCGATCTGACGTCAAACGTTTAAACACTTCGATTGCCAGAAAGAACGCCCGGATTCGCAAATTTCAATGCCGGTAGTATAAGCGCGTCCCTCGTTGTCGAGGAAATTCTATAGATGGCCGTAACGCTGCCCGAGTGAGACGACGCCGCGAGTCAGCCGTCCCTCTGAGCCAAGAGGACCCTCGTTGCACTACTGGTTTTCTTTGTGAACTTAAGTAATCTAGCCTATTGACATCCGGTCGATTATGGTATTCGTAGCTCGACCCAATCCACAATTTAAACCAGGATCGAATCCAGGGAGTTCTCCATGGGTTCTTTGCCGCGCCTCGTTGTGAGCGCTACTGCGGCCATTGCGAGGAGAGCCAGCGAGGTCGTTTACCGAATGAGAACATGCAGATACGCACTCGTCTTTGGACTGCTAGCAGTGGCAGCATGTTGGCCGCTGGCTCCCAATGCCTTCGGGCAGATTCAGTCCACGACCAGTTGTCCGTCCGGACACCGCTACTGGGATGTGCTGAGCGTGATGATGATGGACCCGGGACTCGCCGCCAACTATCACATGGAGGGCATTACCGATGGCTTGCCATCGGCCTATGTCTATACGATTTGGGATCAAAATCAATCCAAGATCTATTACGTGAAGAATCCGCAAGGTAATCCCTGGGACATCAATCTTTACGACTCAAATTACATTTACCAATGGGTCACGGAGCTGGGCGTCT
Organism: Occallatibacter sp.; assembly: GCA_049510095.1. Lineage (GTDB taxonomy): Bacteria > Acidobacteriota > Terriglobia > Terriglobales > Acidobacteriaceae > Telmatobacter. The sequence goes on along the minus strand of JBEKZG010000205.1, from coordinate 1,454 downwards.
GGAATGGCGTCAACCACTGGAACGATCCGAAGAGCTGCAAGAAATTCAACAACGGAGGTCAGAACAGCGCGTCCGACCTCTCCATGCGCTGGGCCGCCCGGTGCGCGGTTCCGGGAGGAGAGAACAGTTCGTTCTGGAATCCTCCGCCTACTACTCAACCTAACAATACGAACTACTACACCTACGTGGACCAGGAGCTGCAGAGTCCGGATCAGAATCTTGACTATTCACGGCTGGAGCTGCTTGACACGAAAACGATCACAATCACCGACCACCGCGCAAATCCACCGCGGCCGTTTTCCGTTACGAGTCTGCCGCTGCAATATACGTACAGTTGCAGTGTTTTGCAGAATACCAACTCGTGCAAGTTTCGCGAGATCTTTGAGTATGGAGTGGACGAGGACGTCAATCCCGTCGACAGAGTCAAACACAGCTACGGATGGATACGCTGGCGCTACTACACCAATTCGACGGAGGGCGACCCACATGTTGCCGCGAAATGGAAACTGTCGAATAGTTCAACCTCCGATCAGTTGATGCCCGGACAGGTCAGCATCAATTTCCAGTGTTTCTAGAGCGCCCTAGTCTGGATTCATTTCGATCTGCCGGGGAGGCAAGGCCGGCACATCGGGATGCTGCGGATCTCGCCAGATCACGCGAAAACACTCGCCCTCGCTTTGGGGGTGCCAGCTGGTTCCATCTTCATATTTCACTAAATTCGGGAAAAAGACCCAACCCAGAACGGACTGGGCGCTGGCAGCACGAATCCCCGGCTTTTCAAGAGTTTGCTCCTGACCGGGCAGGATGGGATTGGCCGATGACCACTCGGAGTTAAAAGGGCGGCGCAAATCCTGGGGTGCCAGAAACATCTCGGTTGTGAGCGTGAGACTGGCAATGGGCTTGTGGCTGGTGTTTTTGACCGTCAGGGTAAAGTTTTCCGGATTCTTCCAGAAATCTCCCGTTGTGAAAACAAGAGGGCAGGCGCGCTCGGGCGGGGCGTAGACGGTGTAAACCGCCATCATGCCGGCCTCCATGTGATCCTGCACGTGGCAGTGAAACATCCAGGTTCCGGGATTGTCGGCGACCATGTCTACGGTCGCCATGCTTCCGGGAAGAAGTTCGATCACGTCGGTGTTTCGGCCGCCGTCGGCGACGGTTTCGCCGTGCCAGTGCGGAGTGTGCAGGGCCACCTCATTTCCCATCCCCAACACATCCCAGCGTACTTTGTCTCCCTGTTTCATGGTCAAGCCGGGAAGATTGCCAAAGATGAAACCGTTGATAGCATAAAACTGGCCCTCGGGCTTGGCTCCCAGCTCATTGAAGATCATGAACGAAGCAACAAATTCGCGGTCTACGTCTTTGGGAGATCCGTCGGGCTTGGCTTTGCCTTTCGCCGTAACGATAATCGGTCCCATCAATCCCGCATTGATCTCAACACTGGAATCAACGTGACC
>JBEKZG010000204.1:0-6639 GCA_049510095.1 Occallatibacter sp. | reverse complement strand
TTCAGCGGCATTTATTGTCTGCCTTGTACTTGTGCTCATCACGGGGGTGTCGTCACCTTGCCAGCAGACTCCGCCTCTGGATTCGCCTACGATTCCTAATCTTCCCGAAGTAAAGCCAGAGATTTTGCAGCTTGTCGTACGGGATCAGTGGGATCGCGGCAACGACATGTTTGGTGGAAAGCCAAGGCCGGCATCGAGCCCAATTGACTGGAAGGCGGTCTCGGAGCGGGACGAATTGCGCCACGCAGCAGCACAAAAGCTGTTAGCCGAAGGCAAGGTGGAAAGTGCTCGTGAGTATTTCTTTATCGCGCTCCTGTTTCAGCACTCGGGCAAGCCGGAGGAACTGATGCTAGCGCATGTGCTTGCCGTTACCGCCGCGAGCAAGGGTTATGTCCACGCAAAATGGATGGCCGCCGCAACCATGGACCGCTATTTGCAATCGATCAAGCAACCGCAGGTGTTTGGAACGCAGTTTATAAGGGACGAAAAGGGGAACTGGACGATGGAACCTTACGCCAGGGAGTCCGTCTCCGATGCTCTGCGTGCGCAATGGTGCGTTGTGCCACTGGCCGAACAGGAAAAGGTTCTGCAAGCGTACCGGGATGGCAAGGAGGGCATGTCCACTTCGGTGGTGGACTGCAAATAGGTTTTTCATAGCAGTATGGGAACCGGATTTTATTGTCGCGTGCGTAAGTCTCAATCGTTCAACGATTCCCACTTCATTCGCTTCCAAAACAAAACGGGAATCGATTCCCGCTGCCACCATTTCGCCATTTCATTCCGATGAATTTTCCGGTACTCTCTCGGAATACACTTTGCTCATCCGACACAAGGGAGGCACCGTATCCCGAGCATGACGCCAGCTTCAAAGACCCTGCTTTCGATGGACTATCCGGCTGAATTCACGCCCGGCGCGCATTCCGCCGTGACCACCTGCCTGCGCATCGATCCGGCGGAGAAGGTTACGCTGATCACCGACCGCGTGACCGAGCCGATTGCCGCCGCGCTGGCCCGCCAGTTGGCCGAGCGGGGATGCCCTTGGAATGTGTTTGTGCTGGAGGACCTGGCGCCACGGCCACTGATCGACATGCCCGCGGCCGTGCTTGAGGATATGGAGACGTCGCAGGTTTCCATCTTTGCCGTGCAGGTGCAGACGAACGAACTGCGCTCGCGGATGCAGATGACCGACATTGTGAACCGGCGGCACATGCGCCATGCGCACATGGTGAACATTACGCCTGAGATTATGTGCCAGGGGATGCGTGCCGATTTCGACCTGGTCGACAGGCTTTCGCAAAAAGTTCTGGAGCGGGCAAAGAAGGCGACGCGGATCAGGGCCACCACGGCGGCGGGAACCGATATCACTGCCGATATGAATCCCGGCTACAAGTGGTTCAAGACATCGGGCATTATTTCGGCGGAAAAATGGGGCAACCTGCCCGGCGGCGAATGTTTCACTTCACCCGGAGAAGTGAACGGCACGTTCGTTGTGGATGGCGTGGTGGGCGACTGGCTCTGCGCGCGGTATGGACTGCTGGCTTCGACGCCGCTTACGATTGAGATTGCGGGCAACCGCATTGTGAGCTGCTCAAGCGCGAACAAGCAGCTCGAAGAAGATTTCTGGACCTATACCCATACCGACGAAAACTCTGACCGCGTGGGCGAGTTCGCGATTGGCACAAACCTGGGCGTGGAGCGGGTGATCGGGAACATTTTGCAGGACGAGAAGTTCCCCGGCATCCACATCGCCTTCGGCAACCCCTACGGCGAGCACACCGGCGCACCGTGGCGCTCCGGCACGCACATCGATGTGGTGGGACTGGGCTTCAACATCTTTCTGGAGTCCGAAGCTGGACAGGAACAAATCATGCGCGATGGCCGGTTCCTGATTGCGGCGTAGTCTTCATTCCTTGCTATGATGCAAGGCGAGTGAGGAAATAGCGTTGAGAAATCCGGCGGCGGATTCGGTCACAAATGGAATTGAGTTGAGCATACATCGGGTTCGGCGGAGCCTGCTGGCGATTCTGACCCTGTTACTGGGGATATCCTGCTCATGTTATGCGCAAACCAAGGTTAGCTTGACCATTTCAGCGGCCGCCAGCCTGAGGGATGCGCTGGTGGAGATTGAAGCCAATTACAAGCAGAGCCACGCGAATATCGACTTCAGCAATAACTTTGCGGGATCGGGAACCCTGGCTACGCAGATTGACCAGGGCGCGCCTGTGGATGTGTTCGTTTCCGCGGCAGCCAAGCAGATGGACGACCTGCAAAGCAAGGGGTTGATCGACCCAGGGACGCGGCGCGATTTGCTGCGCAACACGCTGGTGCTGATTGCGCCGCTGGATTCGAAGCTACGCGATTTTCAGGGGATTACGGGCAGGGAGATCCGGTTGATTGCCGTGGGTGATCCGGCCAGCGTTCCAGCGGGGCAATATGGAAGACAGACGCTGCTGGCGCTCCATTTGCTGGACAAGATCAGCACAAAAATTGTCTTCGCGAAGGATGTTCGCCAGGTTCTTACGTATGTTGAGACGGGGAATGCGGATGCGGGCCTGGTGTATGCAAGCGACGCGCAATCATCCTCCAAGGTTCGTGTAGTCGCAACGGCTCCGGAGTCGTCGCACGACGCAATCGTCTATCCCGCGGCGGTGGTGAAGGGAAGTTACAACAAGGAAAGCGCACTGAACTTTGTGGAGTATCTCAGCAGCCCGGCTGCCAAAGCGATCTTTGTGAATCATGGGTTTAAAATAGCCGCACCGTGACGCCGCCGACTGACTTATCGCCCCTCTATATATCTCTTGCGACAACCTGCGCGGCCACGGTTGACACATTCTTTCTTGGACTGTTTGCGGCGCGGTGGATGTATGGCGTGCGCGGCAGCGCGCGCGCCTGGATTGACGGCATTCTTACGCTTCCTTTGGTTCTTCCGCCCACGGTGGTGGGCTTCTTTCTGCTGGTGCTCCTTGGGCGGCGAAGCTTCGTCGGCCATGCGCTGGAGGCGATTGGAGTCACGATTGTCTTTTCGTGGCCGGCTACGGTGATTGCCGCAACGGTGGTGGCGTTTCCGCTGATGTACCGGACTACATTGGGCGCATTTGAGCAGGTAAATCCGACGCTGCTGGATGCGGCGCGTACGCTTGGAGCCTCCGAGGGCGCCGTGTTTCGCCGCGTGCTCTTGCCTTTGGCCGCGCCTGGGGTGTTGGCTGGAACGGTTCTTGCATTTGCGCGGGCGCTGGGTGAATTTGGCGCGACGCTGATGCTGGCCGGCAACATTCCGGGCCGCACGCAGACGATGCCGATGGCGATCTTTTCTGCTGTCGAAGACGGCGACATGCAAGTGGCGCTGTTGTGGGTGGGGCTGATTGTCGCGATATCGCTGGCGATTATCCGCCTGCTGAACTGGGAAAGCGGAAAGCGCGGAGCGGCGCGAAAGAGAAGAACAGAGCCAGCGCGAAAGCGAGCAACAGAGCCGCTGGCTTCCGCGCCAACGCAAACCTCGCCGATGCCGCAAGGGATAGATGCGGACAGGCATGCCGGGACTCTGGATATGTGCGTAGAAAGGATGCTTGACTCCTTTGACTTGAAGGTGGAGATCCACGCGGGTAAAGGGGCAGTGGGTTTGCTGGGAGCGTCCGGCGCGGGCAAGACGATGACGCTGCGCATGATCGCCGGCATTGTTACGCCGGACCGGGGACGGATTGTGCTCAACGGGCGTGTGCTCTTTGACCGCGCCGCTGGCAAGAATATGCCTGGCTCCCAACGGAAAATCGGTGTCGTGTTTCAGGATTACGCTTTGTTTCCGCACATGACGGTCGCGGAGAACGTTGCCTTCGGGCTCAGTGCGCTGCCGCAAGCGGAGAGGCAGGCGCGCGTGGCAAATCAGCTCGAACGGATGCATATTGCTGAGCTTTCCGGGCGCTATCCGCGAGAGATTTCAGGCGGGCAACGGCAGCGCGCAGCTATCGCGCGTTGCATGGCCATCGAACCCGATGCATTGCTTTTCGACGAACCGTTTGCCGCCCTCGATCCGCACTTGCGACGGCAGATGGAGGAGCAACTTCGCGAGGCGCTGGCGGAATACAACGGCGCGGTGATTTTTGTAACCCACGATATGGAGGAAGCTTTCCGCTTTTGCAGCGATCTGCTGGTGCTGGACCGCGGCCGGGTGATCGCCAGCGGGCCAAAACACCAGCTTTTCGAACGGCCGCGGACCGTGGCGGCGGCACGTCTGACGGGCTGCAAGAATATTGTTCCCGCGCGCCGCATTGCGCCGGACCGGATTGCCGTGGACGCGTGGAGGTGCGAACTGAAAAGCGCTGCGCCGGCGCCGGATGGGCTGACGCATGTGGGCATGCGCTCGCATCAGATCGCTTTCAATTCCGTTACGGCGGGAGAAAACAGCTTTCCCTGTTGGCTGGTGAGCACCAGCGAGGCGCCGCATGAGATCACACTTTATCTGCGTTTGCACGAAGCGCCGCAACCGGGCGACACGCCGCATCTGCAGGCCGACGTGCCCAAGGATCTTTGGCGAGCGTTGAGTGCGCAGCCCCAGCCCTGGCAAGTGGAGCTGGATCCGGAACGATTGCTCCTGCTGGATTCGGAAGCACTTTGATCTCCTGCCGCGTCCGTTCAGAGCAGCTTCCCTTGTGTGGGTCTGTGGTGTAACTTGGTTGGGGCGTGATAACGTTATCGCCAGCGAGGTTCGTGTGAACGCCAGTACGGAGAGATTTGCTCTTGTATTCGATATTGGGGGGAGCCATATATCGGCCGCAATTTGCAGCGGGCCGGGCAACTACCGGGTTGGTTCCGTTATCACGGCTGCGCATCCGGCGGAGGAAACCAGTGAGGCTTTCGTGAACCTTCTTCATTCGCTGGGCGTGGAGGCCGGTGCGGACAACGAGAGGGTGAGGGGTGCGTCCCTTGCCATTCCCGGGCCATTCGATTACGCAACCGGGGTGAGCCACATGAAACACAAGCTGCCCTATCTTTTCGGCGTGAATCTGCATGCGGCGCTGGCAGCGCGCTTTGGCTGGCAGGCAGGCCAGGTGTGTTCCCTCAACGACGCGGACGCGTTTCTGTTGGGCGAAATCGGAGCTGGTGCGGCTCGGGGTGTGGCGCGCGCGGTTGGCCTTACGCTTGGAACCGGCATCGGATCGGCTTTTGCTGTGAATGGCCACGTGGTGACGGAGGGGCCCGGCGTACCGCCGGATGGGGAGATTTGGAATCTGCCTTACGAAGGCGGAATCGTCGAGGACTCGGTTTCGACCCGGGCGATTCAGCGTTACTACAGAAATCGTGCGGGCGCATCGCGTGAGGTAGCAGAGCTTGCGGCAGACGCGGTCCGCGATCCGGCAGCCGTGGAAGCATTCAACGAGTTTGGCCGGCACCTTGGCTTGGCCATCCGGAGTAAGCTTTGCCCTTTCGCCCCAAACGTAGTGGTTCTGGGCGGCGGTATTTCGCGGTCCGCGCCGCTTTTTCTTCCTGCCACTTTGTCCGTCTTGCAAGGGCTGAAGGTCGAGTTGCGCATCTCCACATTGCTGGATCACGCTGCCTTGGTGGGTGCCGGAGTGCGATGGTTCGAAACTCGAAATGGCGCCGATGGTGTGCTTTCGCAGGCCCTCGCAGGCGACGCGTTTGCCGGTGCGGTTTAGAGCCCCATCGGTACCGGCTATACGGCGGGTCTGCTCTGGCTGTCACCTGCAATCGTGATGCTTCTCACATCTCTTGCCCGGCAACGCTGCTTCTATTGGAAGGCGGCCTGGGACGTCAGTTTCGTCTCGCGCGATGTAAACGCTTTCCAGGTAAGGCGGAGCGTACGGAGGAGATCGAATGGAGAGTCCGAAGTGTTCACGGCGCAGCGTGTTGAAGGGGGCTGGAGTCTCGCTGGCTTTGCTCGGAGTTGGGGAATCGGTGACGCAACTGACCGCCGCTGAAATCGCAACCAGGTATGACTTTAAGCCCGAAATGAAGAACGCGCCTGTGGGCGTTGCGCGCGGCATCTTTCCCGGGCGTGTCGTCTGGGCTCACGATCCGGCGGCTGCCCGCTGGGGAGGCGATGTTGCAGCCAACACTGGCCACTGGTGGGTCGACACCAGCACCGATCAGTTGCGCGTCGACAATATGCTGTCCCAGACGCTGCAGAGCTTGACCGGCGCGGCCAGCGACTCCTCGGCATGGGGAAAGATCTTCGGCTATTACAACCGGCGGGTTTCCGGCGAGGTTCGGGGCTACCGTCCCGGAGAGTCCGTCGCTGTCAAGGTCAATCTGAACAACAGCAGCGCGACGGGGCCGGGCAATATTGTGAATGTATCTCCTCAAGTGGCGCTGGCGATGGTGCGGCAACTGGTTCGCCAGGCGAAGGTGCGGCCCGCCGATATCGTGTTGTACGACGCGAGGCGAAATATCTATCCGGCGCTGCTGATCAAGATATGGAGCGAGTTTCCGGAGGTTCGCTTTGTGCAATGGGACGCGCCCACCGCGCCTCAGCCCAAGAATCCGGCGACTGGAGATTATCGCGGATTGGAACAGGCGCAGTGGGTGGAAGGCGTCAGCTACTCCATGCACCAGAACGAATATTATGACGCCAAGCTGATTCCCAAGCAGATCAAGGACACCACGTATCTGGTGAACGTTGCGCTG
>JBEKZG010000203.1:0-6643 GCA_049510095.1 Occallatibacter sp. | reverse complement strand
CGCAAAAGGTCGCTCACATTCTGCACAGGCGGCTGGAAAACGTCGGGGACACGGCGCGCAAGAGCTACTCCGGCTTCAAGGCTGTGGCCGATTTGCTGAACCGGCTGAATGCCGAAGAATCGAAGAAGATTCTCGAGACCATCGAAGAGGGGCAACCCGAGCTGGCCTTGAATATCCGCAACCTGATGTTCACGTTTGAAGACCTTGTGACGGTTCCCCCTGCCACCATCCGCGAGATCGTCTCCGGCGTAGACAAGCGGCAGCTGGCGCTGGCGTTGCGTGGGACGAACGACGAGCTGCGCGCCCAGATCTTCAAATCGATGAGTTCCCGGGCGGTGGATATGCTCAAAGAGGACATGGAAGTTCTCGGCCCGGTGCGCTCGCGCGAAGTGGCGCAGGCGCAGCAGGAGATTCTCAACCTGGCCAGGCGTCTGGAGGCCGAGGGCAAGGTGATTCTGAAGCTGGAGACGGGCGACGAGATGCTGGCGTGAGGGCGAGCGAGATGACAGATGACAAACAAGACGACAGGTTACAGACGACAGTTAGAAACGGTGGCTCGCACAGCCAGGTGCGATTGGGTTTGACGCGCCTGAAACTGCGCTCGGACTGTCAACGGCAAGGCCTTGACTGTCATCTGCAATCTGTCATCTGAAAAGGGGAAACCGTGCAGCAGGTGGGATCGGCAACGAAGAACGGCGGAACCGGAAGTATTTCGATCTTTCAGTATCCTGATGGCCCCACTGCGCCTTCGCCGCTGTCCTGGGAGGCGTTCACCGAAGCTGCGGAAACCCCTCTCGCCTCCCGCCCGGAGCCGGCGCAGACCCGCATTTTGGAGGCGGGCGCGGAAGCCAGGCTTCGCGCGGAGTTCGACCACCGGCTGGCCGAGGAGACGCGACGATCCTTCGAGGCTGGCCGCGAAAAAGGGCGGTTGGAAGGCCGCCAGGCCGAGCGGGAGGGGCAAGCGGCAGCCACGGCGTCTTCGGAGGAGCGGCGCATACGCCAGAGTGCGGAATTAATCCAGAAGTTTGCCGAGGAGCGGGACCGGTTTCTGTCGCGGGTGGAAGAAGAGGTGGTGGAACTGTCGCTGGTGGTTGCTGCCCGCATTTTGCGGCGGGAAGCGCAGATGGATCCGCTACTGCTGACCGGCGCGGTCAGAGTTGCTCTGGGCCAGCTCTCCGGATCGACCCGGGTGCGCGTGCAGGTGCCTCCGGCGGACCTGAACCTCTGGACAGAGGCGCTTGCTCTTCTCCCCAACCTGCCGGTGAAACCGCAGGTGCTGGCCGAGGAAGGTATGCGGCTGGGCGACTGCATCATCGAGACAGAACTGGGCTCGGTAGACCTGGGAATTCGATCTCAACTGGCCGAGATTGAGCGCGGCTTCTTCGATCGGGCCGGCGGGCGCAGAACGGAAACCGGGACCACTGCGACGATTGAGCCGCAGCCGGCGCGCCAGAGCACGCATCTGGAGCGTGCTCGATGACGCGGCTTCTTACCCGGTACTTTGACCGCGTGGAACGCGGGCAGCCCTGGCGCTGGCGGGGCAAGGTGCTTGAGTCGGTAGGACAGACGATCGAGTCGGCGGGGCCCCTGGCGTCGGTTGGGGAATGCTGCGAGGTCTTGGACCTGAACGGCCAGGGGCACATGGCTGAGGTCATCGGGTTCCGCGGTTCCAATGTGCTGTCGATGCCGGTTGAGACCACCGACGGCATTCGTTTTGGAGATGCGGTGGCGGCGATGGGCCAGCGTCCGGAGATCGAAGTGGGCGCGGCGCTGATGGGCCGTGTTCTCAACGCGATGGGCAAGCCGATCGACGAGGGGCGCAATCCCAGCGGGACTCAATCTCTGCCCCTGGACGGAGTGGTGCGGTCTCCGCTCGATCGGGCTCCCATCCGTTTGCCGCTCGGAACCGGCATTCGGGTGTTGGACGGATTGCTGACTGTGGGCCGGGGCCAGCGGGTAGGGATCTTCGGGGGATCGGGAGTGGGCAAGAGCACCCTGATCGGAATGATGACCCGCAACACCGAGGCCGATGTCACCGTGGTGGGCCTGGTGGGTGAGCGCGGCCGTGAGGTGGGGGAGTTTCTTGAGGATTCGCTGGGTGTCGAAGGCCGGGCGCGCTCGGTGGTTGTGGTATCCACCTCCGACCAATCTCCATTGATGCGGATGAGAGCGGCGCTGGCCGCGACTACTGTGGCCGAGTTCTTCGCCGGGCAGGGCAAGCATGTTTTGCTGGTGCTCGACTCACTGACCCGCTTCGCCATGGCGGCGCGGGAGATCGGCCTGGCCGCGGGAGAGCCGCCGACCGCCAAAGGGTACACACCTTCAGTGTTTACCCGGCTGGCGAAGCTGGTAGAGCGCACCGGCCAGTTTCGCACGGGATCGATCACGGCCTTCTATACCGTATTGATGGAGGGCGACGACCAGCAGGATCCGCTGGTGGATGCTGTGCGGTCGCTGCTCGACGGACATGTGGTGCTCTCCCGCGCGCTGGCCGCCGAGGGTTGGTATCCGCCCGTCGAGGTGCTGGATTCGATCAGCCGGCTGATGCCGGCGGTGACGCAGCCCGCCCATCGCGAACAGGCCGCGCTACTGCGCAAATTGATGGCCGTCTACGCCCGCTCAGAGGATCTGGTGCGCATTGGCGCCTACAAACCGGGATCGGACCCAGACCTGGATCGCGCACTGCGGGCGCGGGGGGCCATGCGATCTTTCGTGACCCAGGGCGCGCACGAGCAAGTACGGTTGGCCGACAGCGTGCGCCTCCTGGCCAAACTGGCGGAGGAAGTCTGAATCAATGGCCGTCTCGAGGTCAATGCGCCGCCTTCTCAAAATCCGCGATCTTGTGGAAGAGCAAAGCCGGCTGGCGCTCGAAACGGCACTGGGCGAACTCGACCGGCTCAACGATGCGCTCGAAGACACGGCGGGCCGGGACCGCCGGGGCCGGCGGCTCGTTGAAGCTAGCGCTCACACGGGCGAATTGCCGGACCGGCTCGCCGGCCTTGAAGAGACACGAACGGCAACACGATTCGCCGCGGCGCTGGCTCCCCGGTTAGCAGCCGCGGAGCGAGATGTTGAACTGCGTCGCGAGGAGTATTTTGCCCATCGCGTGGAACGGCGTCAGGCCGAGACGCTCATATCGGAAGCCGAGGCCGAAGAGTCGGCCGAAGCGGGCCGGCGTGCCCAGCAGGCTCTGGATGACTGGCACCGCTTCCGGTTACACCAGAGCAAATGACGGGCCTTCCCCGATAGACCTCACCCGTCCGATAACGCCGGCTTTTGAAACATGCCGGGAGCGACGCAGACTTGAGAGGAAATGTGGCGAAGAGACCAACACTTTCCCGAAGTGAGATCGTTGGTCCAGTTTATGACAATGCCCTAATCTCGCCCAACCCCCTTTGGTACCGCAACTGCTCCAATACGCCGCATGACAGTTGCGGCACGTATCGAAATGGCGCCAGGAGGGCGATCGGAGGCAGGACGCCACCCGGGTCCAGTCGCGAGGCAGGCGACGGGAAACCAGGCAGTCCGAGCCGCTTTGGTTGACGGGGGACAGTCCTCAAGCATTTCGTCGAATGCGCCTGACGCAACAACCTGGCGGTCGATGCTGGCCTCCCTGGGCGTCCGAATCGCGGGGCAGGATGAACAATACCCCGCAGAAGCGGAAAGCGCGCTCTCAGTAGACGAGCCGGAGGAAGAACCCGCCCAGTGTCCAGCGGCCTCCCAGAGTCAAAGGGACACCTCAAGGACACAGGGAGATACTGTACCCGTATCGTCATCCAGACGCGAAGAGCCGGGAAATAAACAGACGATTCGTGCAACAGTCAACTCTCCGGCCAGCCCCCCGCCCTTGACCGTGCATTCGAGAATGCTGGCGCCTTCAAGAACTTCGGCACTTTTCACTCGCCAAACAGAATTCAACAGAACACGAACAGACGATGAGGCATTACGTTCCGTTAGGCCGGTCCGAGTGAAGCGCTCACCAGATTCTGAAATGAACTCTTTGCCCCAGGATGCGTCCATCGCAGCATCCATCACAGCTGTTCAGCCGATGGGTAACATGGTGGCGGAACTGGCACTGCCGGTAGCTGGCACGTCAACCCCACCAACCACGCGAAAGTTGGAGGCACCGGCCGCGAAGGAAGCTTATTTCGACTTACGCGGGCAAGAAAGTCTGGTGGCGCCCTCCGCCCCATCCATAGAGACGACTTCCGCTTCACCTGCCCATCAGGGTATGGCCATTCGGGACGCGGGCGGCTCGGAGTTTCCATTGCGCGGTTCACCGTCGCACCAGGCCCCGGCGCAAACAGCCGTTGTTTCGCAAAGCGGCAACGAGGATGCAATCGATAGTCAGGAGCTTTCCACTTCAGAACGGGCAAACGGTCCGGGCCAACCCCCGGTTGTTTATACGGGCACTATCCCTGACTCGGGGACAGATTCGGGCGGGATCGAGAACAAGAGCCGTACTTCGGGCAGTCCTACAGCTTCGGCCCACCAGGGTATGGCCATTCGGGATGCGGGCGGCTCGGCAATACCATTGCGCGGTTCACCGTTGCACCAAACCCCGGCGCAGGCAAACGCGGCTTCGCAAAGCGGCAACGAGGATGCGATCAATAGTCAGAAGCTTTCCACTTCAGAACGAGCAATCGCTCCGAGCCAATCCCTGACCGTTTATATGGGCACGATCCCTGAATTAAAGACACAGCCGGGCGGGATTGAGAACGAGAGCCGCACTTCGGAAATTCGTACATCTTCGGTCCAGCGGATTATGGCAATTCGGGATGCGGGCGGCCCGGCAAGACCATTGCGCGGTTCACCCGTGCACCAAGCCCTGGGGCAGACAGCCATTGTTTCGCAAAGCGGTAACGAGGATGCAACGGAGGAAGGGCTTCCGGCTGCGGACCGGACAACCACTCCGAGCCAGCCTCCGGCCGTTTATACGGGGACGATCCCTCACTTTAAAGCGCAGCCGGGCGGGATTGAGAGCCGCACTTCGGAAATTCGTACATCTTCGGTCCAGCAGATGATGGCAATTCGGGATGCGGGCGGCCCGGCAAGACCATTGCGCAGTTCACCCTTGCACCAAGCCCCGGCGCAGACAGCCGTTGTTTCGCAAAGCGGTAACGAGGATGCAACGGAGGAAGAGCTTCCGGCTGCGGACCGGGCAATCGCTCCGAGCCAATCCCCGGCCATTTATATGGGCACTATCCCTGAATTAAAGACACAGCCGGGTGGGATTGAGAACGAGAGCCGCACTTCGGAAATTCGTACAGCTTCTGTCCAGCAGATTATGGCAATTCGGGATGCGGGCGGCCCGGCAAGACAAATGCGCGGTTCACCCTTGCACCAAACTTCGGCGCAGACAGAGGTAGTTTGGCAAAGCGGTAACGAGGATTCAATCGATAGTCAGAAGCCTTCCAGCCCGGGCCGAACAGATGCTCCGAGCCAGCCCGCAGCTATTCGCACGGGGACGATCATTGACCTGGGGACGCCGTCGGGCGGGATTGAAATCCAGGGCCAAACGGCGCAGAATCACGGGCCGGTCGCTGGGGCTGCTCAAACTTCCGCAGATTACAGCGGAACGAAAGACGGCGGAATGAACCCGCTTCGACCAGCCGGCAAAACAACCCCGACCTCAACCATGCAAGCAGGCGTGATTCCCGAGAAAACGGCTCCTGAGACAGTCTTGCCGAACACGGCACCAGCCGCGCCGCCCCCGCCGGATGTCCCCAGCGTAGGAGAGACAGGCGGGAGCCGAAATCGTCGTGTCCAGCCGCAGACGGGATTGAGCGCCGTGCCCCCTGCGGGAATGAACCTGGCCGGGGCAGCTGATTCCACAGCACAGAGCCTCAGAGTCGCCCCGGCCAGCGGACCGCTGGGAAACGCGAACCACGGCAGCGCACTTTCCGCCCAGACCTTTTCCGCTCTGGACGCGGAGACGGCACCGGGAGCGCCAACCTGGATTCATGCGAGCGCGCAGCGGGCCGAAGCGGGTTTTCAGGATCCGGCACTGGGCTGGGTTTCGGTCCGCGCGGATTCAAGCGGAGGCGGCATTCACGCAGCCTTGGTTCCCGGATCGGCGGAGGCGGCGCAGACCCTTGGCGGCCACATGACGGGATTGAACGCCTATCTCTCAGAACACCACTCGCCGGTGGAAACCCTCACCTTGACCCCACCGGAGAATCGAGCGGGAGATACAGGCGGCTTTGACGGCACGGCGGGGAACCAGAACATGCAGCAAGGAAGCGGTCATGGTTCAGGGCTGGGTTCAGGACTGGGTTCAGGATTGGGCGCGGGGCAGGATTCGAGACAGGGAGCAGGCGGCCAGGAGCAGACCGTCCGGGAATTGAGCCGGGACGCAGTCGCTACAGCAACTTCTGGTCCGCAGGTTTTGTCGCAGGCGGGAATTCCGGAGGCAATCGCACCGGGCACGGGAATGGGCGGCCACCATATTTCCGTTGTGGCTTGAGGTTAAGGGCAAAGGAGGGAGGCAAGATGGCATCAGCAGCAGGACTTTGGAACCATCAGATGACGGCGGGACAAGCGCTCACTGGCACGAACGCCTCAGTGACGTCCCAGGCAAACACAACAAATGGCACGAGTGGGTCGAGTGGGTCGAGTGGGTCAAGCGGCTCGGACGATGACT
>JBEKZG010000202.1:0-6667 GCA_049510095.1 Occallatibacter sp. | reverse complement strand
TACAGCTTCCTCCAGATTCCGCCTCGCGACGGACACCCTTGCCGTTCAGCTAACACTTCCCCTTGCCGGGTCTGTAGGGGACTTGCACCCCCAAGTGAGTGCGCCCTGCCGGGCGCACCAAACGAACAACGGCCACCCCGAAGGGTGGCCGTCGCCGTCTTGCTTATGGAAGCGCCCTACCGCTCGCTCTTCCAGTTAATCAAATCCCCAAGAGTCGTGGTCGAGCTCGAAACAGGGGCCTTGTGGCCACCGCCGCGTGGTTCTCTCTCTGCCTTGTAATCCTGAACCTCCGCGCGGCTCGCCTCATGTCCGCTCACAGCGCGCAAACTCAGGCCAACCTTCTTGTCTTCCACGTTGATCTTGATGATCTTGAAATCGTGCTCCAGACCCGTTTCCAGCTTCGAAGGTCCGCCCGGTTCGTCGCCGGCCTCGGAGATGTGGCAAAGTCCCTCCACGCCCTCCGCGATCTCGACAAACGCCCCGAACTGCGCCGTCCGCAGCACCTTCCCATGGACCACGTCGCCCACGCGATGCGCCGCAAAGAAGCTCTCCCACACATCGGGCTGCAGCTGCTTGATGCCCAGGCTCAACCGGCGGTTCTGCGGCTCAACGCCCAGCACCACGGCCTTCACCTTTTCACCCTTCTTCACAACCTCCGAAGGATGCTTCACCCGCTTGGTCCAGCTCAGGTTCGACACATGAACCAGTCCGTCGATGCCGTCTTCAATTTCAATGAAGGCGCCAAAGTCCGTCAGGTTCCGTACCCGTCCCTCAACCACCGTCCCCGCCGGATACCGCTCGGTCAGGTTTTCCCACGGGTTGTCCAGCAGTTGCTTCATGCCCAGCGAAATGCGGCGATCCGCCGGATTCACGCTCAGCACCACGGTTTCCACCTCATCGCCCGGCTTCACCAGCTTCGACGGATGCTTCAGCCGCTTCGACCAGGTCATCTCCGAAAGGTGAACCAGTCCTTCAATCCCCTGCTCCAGTTCCACAAACGCGCCGTAGTCGGTGACTGAAAGCACCCGCCCATGTACGCGCGCGCCCACCGGATACCGCTCCGTCGCATCCAGCCACGGGTCGGGCGTCAATTGCTTGAATCCCAGGGAAACGCGCTGCTTGTCCCTATCGAACTTCAGCACCTTCACCTGGATCTCATCGCCCACGTTCACCAGGTCCCGCGGATGCGTCAGCCGGCCCCAGCTCATATCGGTAATGTGCAGCAATCCATCGATCCCGCCCAGGTCCACAAACGCGCCGTAGTCGGTCAGGTTCTTCACTGTGCCCGTCAACACCGCGCCCTCGCCCAGATGCTCCAGCGTGTTCGACCGCTTCGTATTCTGCTCTTCTTCCAGAATCTCTTTGCGGCTGACCACCACATTGCCGCGCTTCTTGTTCAGTTTGATCACCCGGACTTCAATCTGTTGTCCCAGGTAGCCGTCCAGATTCCGAACCGGCCTGATCTCAAGCTGCGAGCCCGGCAAAAATGCCTTCAGCCCGATGTCCACGGTCAATCCGCCCTTTACGCGGCTGACCACCGTGCCCATCACCGGGGTCTTGTCGTTCGCGGCCTTCTCAATCACGTCCCACACCCGCAACCGCTGCGCGCGCTCGAAGTTCACAAGGTAGCCGCCTTCCGGCTCCTCGCCTTCAATCACCACGTCGATCACGTCGCCAGCCTGGAACCGCACCGCTCCCGTGTGATCCAGAACCTGCTCCAGAGGCACCAGCCCCTCGGACTTGAGGCCCACATCCACCACCAGGTGCTTTTCCGTCTGCTTGATTACGGTGCCGGCTACAATCTTGTCGCCGTATGCTTCCACGGCTGCCGCCTCGGCGGCCTGCTCCCGTTCAAACGCGGCCAAAGCAGCGGAAAAATCGTCCATGGACTCGGGCCCGTGCCCATCATGTCCATGTGCGTCATGTCCGTGCTGCCTTGCGGTTGGCGCTGGCTTCACGGCTGGCGCAACCGCTACAACTGCCTTCGCGGCCGGCGTTGCCGCTTGAGCAGCAAACTCGACAGCAGGCTCGGCTTCAGCTCCCGCCTCGGCAACGCCCAACGTCTGAGATCCTTCGTGGGCTTCGATCTCAAGCTCCTCGGCCGGCGCGGCTTCCGCTGTGCCTGCCACTTCCGCAGCTTGCTTCACATGCGCCGCCTCGACTACGGGCTCGGTTTGGGCATCGGCGTCCAGGATGGCCAGTTCAACTATTTCTTGAGCTTCATCGGTCTCTTCGGTGGACGTGGATTCGTACGACGGCTGCTCATACTCCGTCGCAGGCTCTAGCGTGGGCATTTCCAATTCGGTGTTCAGGGTTATGCTCTCGGGTTCGGGATTGAGGACGTTTGGCATTGTTGCGGCTCCGGAATTCCTTGCTCCCGCGACGGATTGTGATTGCCGCTGGGTTAGTCTCTCGCGCCGCGATTGCCGCCGGCGTTAAGACCGTTTGACCGTTCCCCCAATTTGTCCCGTAACCGTGCCGGTAGCGAAACCGCAAAGACAGTCCATCCAGCACCTTGCGCTGAATTCGTCAACGACTGTTCTCCTTGGGAATCACCCCGCAGGCAAAGGATTGCACGAGGGCGGCCGCAACCCGCTGCTGGAATCCGCGCAGCAAGCTACGCTCACGAGTGTAGCAATGTCCACTTTCCCAAGTCAATCCAACAGCTTGGCCACAACCCATTCCAATCCAAATTGCAACCGCAAATTCACAAAACCGCGCCCCAAACCACAGGACTTACCCCCGCATCCCCGAATCTTCACCCAACCAGGCCCGTCCCGTCAGGTGGGAACCCTCCGAAAATGTCCGTCATACTGACCAGCCTCAATTGACCGCCTTCCTGACCGGCATCAATCGACGGTCGCTGAGCACCCCGAGGGAGTGGCGTAGTCTCTGGTTCAACAACATCCAGGGGCTACCCTTTCCAGGGCCCAACGGCGTTTCTCGCCGGATGATCGATGGATGTCTTTACGGCAGGCCTGCTACCTGTCGGTACACGAGTAGCATGGGTCGATGGATGCCTGGATAAGGGGCGTGTCCGCAAGACGTGCTCCCATGACCATCCAGCGTATGGCCGGCATATTTTGAAATGTCGGAGTGCGCACATGGACTCTTGCGGGATTCCTTGAGTTTTCCTTCCATGAAACGCTATACACAACTTCTCCGCGCGGCGCTTCGACGCGGCTGAGAACCGTTCCGGTGACGAAGACTGCCTTTCTGTCTCCCCTATGCCACTCTCCCGGCGGCATCTTGGTCAGGGCCTGGCGAAGGATACGGCAGCTCTCCATGATCTCAAGCGCTCGCACCAGTAGCCGCGCTCGCACATCGCCGGCCGTCTCGACCGGCACGCTGAATTCGAAATCTGCGTAAGCGGCGTAGGGAGCGGCGCGGCGAAGATCCTGCGGTACGCCGGAGGCCCTTGCCGTTGGGCCCACCACTCCGCACGAGACCGCCTTATCGTGGGAAAGAACCCCGATGCCGGCGCAACGCGATCGTGCCGTTGTGCTGGTTGTAAATATTGGAATAATGGTTCGCGCCATTTCGCGTTCCAGTTGCTCCACCGCGGTCAGGACTGCCTGCCGATCGGTGATGTCGCGATTGACCCCGCCGATACAGTTCATTGAATAATTGACGCGATTTCCCGAGATCGCCTGGAGCACGTCCATGACTTTCTCGCGTAGCCCAAAACAGCTCATGAACATCGTCTTGAAACCCATGAGTTTGGCGGCGATGCCGGCCCAGAGCACGTGTGAGTGCAGCCGCTCCAACTCCGCCATGACGACACGAATATAGAGTGCTCGCGGCGGTGGAGTGAGGCCGGTTAACTTCTCCATTGCCTGGCAGAGCGTGAGCGTGTGGATGTTGGAACAGATGCCGCAGACACGCTCCATCAGCGCGATTACCTGAATGTAGTTGCGCGTTTCTGCCAGATGCTCAATGCCGCGAAAATTGAAACCAATATGGAGCTTGGCGTCGGAGACGGTTTCGCCTTCACAAAACATATCCAGCTTGTAGGGCTCTTCCAATGCGGGGTGGTAGGGGCCCATTGGAATCTTGTAGCTCATTGGGCCACCTCATGCAGATTCACTCCCAGCTTGTCTCCTGCACGCAACAGAAGCGGCTCGTACTCGCGCCCCTGGAAGTCGACGGCGAAGCCTTCGTGAACTTCGCGCTCAATCCAATCCACGGCTTCGCATAGATCGTAGATGCTCTCAATTGAAGTACCGGAGATTTGAAAAGGAAATCCGAGTAGCTCACCGTCCAGGTCCCAGTGGTACTCCAGGCGAAACCCCTGCCCGCCGGGTAACTCAACCGCGGTGATGGTCACAAAGCGGGCATGGACTGCGTTCATGATCGCTGCAACCTGCCGCACATTCAGCCCACTGGTAGCGAGCCAATGGACGCCGCCTTCATCTACCCAGGTCTCCGTGGTTCCCAACATCTGCGGAATGCATTCGATCATGGTCATTGTGGACCTCCGTCTGGAGGGTCGGCCGATTCCACCGCAGCCGCTATTGGCTTGGCTACGGCTGATTTGGATGGGGGCGCCTTACGCGTCATCGTGTAGACACGCTTCAACTCGCCAATGTTCAAGTACACGGGCGGGCATGCGCGGTCCTGGATGAGCGCATGCGCATTGCATCCTTCCACGCATCGACCGCAAAACGTGCATTGGCCAGGGTCGTAGCTCCAGGTGAATTCGTTCTTGGCGCTCGAAAAGGTAATCGCTCGCGCGGTACAGCGGAATCTGCAGATGGCACATCCCGTGCAAAGCTCGGGATTGAAGCAAACCAGCCCGCGGTACCCCTCGCTCACGACGGGACGCTCGGGAAATCGAAACGTCGTGTTGCCGCGTCTCAAGTTACTCCATAGCATGGCGAGGATATTCATGATCGTAGCCTCATCAGCAGCGTGGATGAAATGGCCAGGACCGCGAAGATCAGCGTACATTGCCAATAGAAGCGAGCAGTCGTGTCGACAGCCAATCGTGCGGTGGCGGCGGCGAGCACAGACAACAGCAAGACGACTCCACATGAACAGGCGGCGAACAGCAGTGCATCGAGCCACCAGGCCGGGAAATGCGGAACGGCAAGCGTGGCCACCAGGCCGGTCGCTGCAACCCACTCGAGGCCGTGCGATAACTCCCACATTGCCAGTTCGGGGCCGGCATATTCAATCATGGGACCGGAGTAAATTTCCTGTTCCGCATTGGGGAGCGAGAAAGGATTGATATGCAGCTTGGCGGGAAGGCAGACAAGAATGGCGATGACGCCAAGCCAGCGCAAAGGAGTCGATGGGAGCAGAGCGAGCGCTTCGAGACGAAACGTATGCTGTGCGGCGGCGATGGAGACGATCGCAAGAAGAAAGACGACGTTATAGGAGACAGTCAAAACAGCTTCACGCGCGGAACCGATCTCCGCGAAGATGGAGCGTGAGGAAAACCCCGCGGCAATAACGCAGATCGACGGGACCTCCATCAGCGCGAGGAGCAGGATGAGGTCGCCCTGAAAGCCGCCGGACGTTGGCAGCACCGGCAGCAACCCAACAGCTCCGGCCGCTGCCGATACGGCGATCAGAGGCCACGCCTTCATCAAAAGGCCGCTCACTCCGCTGCGGGCGGGTGTGGTCTTGCCCAGCAGTTTGATGAAGTCGAAGAATGGCTGCATGAACGGAGGCCCGATGCGCTGCTGCATCATGGCTACTGCCTTGCGCTCAATCCACAGGAAGAGCCACGCAACCGGCACTGCGAACAGAAGTCCGGGAAAGATGAGCATGCGGGCCAGTGCGACGGTCAGATTCATCGCTGCGCCTCCACGGGATCAATCGCGCCGGACACAGTCTGCGCAGATCCTTCCGCGCTGCGATTCGCGAGTATCTGAGCAGCCTGCGCCACGCCAAGCAGGATGGCGTCAGGTCGCGGAGGACAGCCTGGGACAAAAACATCTACGGGAATATGGCGGTTGAGAGGACCGTCGAGCACGCGGCTATCAATAAATACATTGGTCGAGGCAGGGCAAGAGCCGATCGCCACCACAGCCTTGGGTGAGCCTACCTGCTCATAGACCGTCTTGATGGCGTTCACCGAGTTGCGGGTTACAGGGCCGGTGATGCAAAGGATGTCTGCGTGGCGGGGACTGCCCTCAAGCCGCACTCCCAACTGCTCCGCGTCGTAGCGCGGAGTCAGGCTCGCTACCAATTCAACGTCGCACCCGTTGCAACTGCCCGAGTTCATGTGAAAGAGCCATGGGCTGCGACGACGGCAATAGCATGTCAATCGACTCCAAAGGTTCATCGGCCACCTCCCGGCAGAATTTGGAATCCATGCGGCCACAATCCGGCAACCGTCAGGATTACCACGAGCGCGACAATTGTCGCCTGTATCGGGAGCGGTTCATTCATATTCGGCTTGGGAGGTGATGTGGCAGGGGGCTTCTCTTCCGTATCCCAAGCCGGTCCCAACCAAACGCGCGTTAAAGACAACACATAGGCAATCAGCGCAAACACTGAGGAGAGAATGAATGCAGTCAACAGAACCGGGCTGATTTGAAATGCGGTCTCGTATATCCTCCAGCGGCCAATGTATCCAAGCGTAGGCGGCACGCCCAACATCGCCAACATGCCGAAAAGAAAACCGAAAGCGCTGACCGGATAGCGAATGGCCAAGCCG
>JBEKZG010000201.1:0-6720 GCA_049510095.1 Occallatibacter sp. | reverse complement strand
AGGATGCGGGAGACAAGCCGCCTTCACTTTCAGTCACTACTACTGCCGAGAAGGTAAGCGTTTTTTCAGGCCGAGGCGGAGATAAGTCTCTCTTTTATTCGATTGGTTTGTGGGCAGGGAGTGGCGCATTTGCAGTGATGACGGAACGCTTCCTGGAGATCGAGGACGGCGAAGATGGGACGCTAGCAAGCCAGAACGCATTTGATCGCGACGAGAGCGAAACCGCATCGCACTATGGCGGAGTCTACAGCTCAGGCATGGATACTAGGCTGCCCACGGGAGCACAGAACTATCAGCAGTTGACCTTCGGCACTAGCTCCACTCCACCAAATCCGAAGTTTCCGCTCGGGCGTTCTGTTTTGTCCATGATTGGCAACGTTCCAGACCTCACCACCAGGCAGCCCCGCATTCTTGGGTTTGCAGACAGTATTGAGCGATTTGCGTTCTATCGCGATTGGGTATTCGGCGCTGGTTTCATTGCACGCAATCCCATCTCTGCGGGCCAACCTGTTGAGAGGCTTGAAGAGAATGCGTCAAACCTGGCACAGATGCTTGCTCGATATCAATCCGATTTTCGTCCGACATTCGACAGGCTCAATGAACTGATGAAGAAGTTCTATGAGCCAATCAGAGGTGTTGAGGTTCGGGTTGTGAGCACACATCTCCAGGTAGCCATCCTTGAAGAGGGCGGATTCGCAATTCCCGCCTATAGGCTCTCCGATGGAACCCTTCGCTGGCTCGCCTTGCTTGTCATTCTTCTCAATCCAAGGCCGGCTCCCGTCACCTGTATTGAAGAGCCTGAACTCGGTCTGCACCCGGATATGCTCCCCACGCTCGCCGATCTGCTGGTGGATGCCTCTACCCGAACGCAGCTGATCGTAACCACGCATTCCGACTCGTTGATCGATGCCTTCACGGAAACGCCCGAGGTCGTTTGCGTCTGCGAGAAGGTCGAAGGCTCCACGGTGATCCGGCGATTGGACAAGGAGCGGTTGAAGATATGGCTTGAGGATTACTCGCTCGGCAAGCTTTGGGCAAGCGGTGAGATTGGGGGTAATCGCTGGTGAGTGTCCGAATTTACGTGGAGGGTGGCGGAGACAACAAGGACACGATCAGGCGGTGCAAGGAGAACTTTACCAGCTATTGCCAGAAGCTCGCGCCTCCGAATCGCCGTCCCAGCATAGTAGCTTGCGGCGGGCGCCAGCAGACATTCGACAGATTCAACACGGCTGTACGAGGCAGCGGCGCAGGCGAAGTATGTGTCCTGTTGGTGGATGCCGAAGACCGCGTCACAGCGGGAACGCCTGCCGAACACCTTCGTGCTCGCGATGGTTGGAATTTCCCTGTCCTCGACCGGCACAAAGTTTTCATGATGGTCCAAGCGATGGAGGCGTGGTTCCTTGCCGATCGTGAGGCGCTGGCGGAGTTCTATAACGGAGGGTTTCTGCCGAAGAGCCTTCCGGGAAGCCGAACCGACATAGAAGCCGTTCCAAAGCAGGATCTGGAGCCCAAGTTGAAGCATGCGACTAAGCCGACCGCGACCAAGGGCGAATACCACAAGGTAAAGCACGGTTTCGCTCTACTAGCTCTGATCGATCCCAATAAAGTTGGTGCGGCTTCGCCTCACGCTGCCGACTTTCATCAGTTTCTTCGCACTCTTTAACCTGCCTGAGACTGGCTAGCAGCTCACCATGACGGTGGAGCAGCCGGGTTTTACGGGCTTCCACTGGATCAGGAAAGTGGTTACGGCGGAGAGTTCCATGCGGTGCATGGGTGCGAATTGGCCGGTTTTCTGGCTATAAAGCAGCTTCCCTGTGTCGCTGAGCACGGCTATCGCCGGTACTCCTCTGCTCAGGGGGATCTGATACTTTTCGGCGATGTCCAGGTTAGTGTCCCTGTATCCGACATTGACATGGACGAGGACGAAGTTGGATTCGAGGATGTGCTGGTTAGCCGGGTCGTGGAAATAGAGGTCGAGAACCTGGCAGTCGCCGCACCAGTTGCCCCCGAAGTCGATGAGGACCCGCTTGTGGGTTGCCGCTGCGGATTTGAGGGCGGCGGCGATATCGGTTTTGGCCTGCGAGGGGTCGGGGTAGATGTCGCGGCCGGCGGAGTTGGCCGTGGCGGCGCTGAGAGCCAGCAGCAGGGCGAAGACGGCGAATTTGACCAGACGCAAAGGAAACCTCCGGCTGCTTACAATCTGATTTTATAGATGGAGCGGCGCTGAAAATTGTCACATTGTTTCAGCAGTCGCACCATTTAATCTGGAGAACGAATGTCGAGCCACGCGGAGTTGCGCAAACGCCTGGAAGGCGCGTCGTACCCTGACCTGGGAACGATGATGGAGGGGTATGCTCTGGCTGCGGCGGAGACGGCGCGGCGCGAGTTCAAGCAGAAGCTGGATTTTACGTCGGACTCGATCGACGTGCTGGACGACATCCTGGTGTTGGTGGGGGAAAGCCCGGAGCTGGACCTGGACTTTGAAGTGCGGCTCTGGGGCAGCTACCTGGGCGAAGTTCTGCGGCGGCGCTATGCCGGGGGATGGGAGATGACCCAGTATCCGGGCGGCGCGGTGGCGGTTCCGGCGGTTGAGGTGCGCGGCTCGCGTCTGTTTCCGCTGATGAAGGTGTACCGCAGGCTCACGGCGGGCGAGGAAGAGGACCTGCGGGCCTTTTACGCAATGGTGACGGAGCGGCTGGGCAAGCCAGCGCAAGTGAACTAACCACCTGCGGTGGGGCAGACGCCGCTTGCGCGGCAGGGGTGCAGGAGTGCCTCACAGGGAAATCGCGGGGCAATCTGCTTGGGGCACCGTGTGTTTTCTGTGCGGGGCTCTGTTCTTGGTGTGACGTATGCCGCTTGCGGGGAAACGGTGGTGTGCGACAATACTTAGGTGAGAAGGCGCGCCGGTTTGTGTGGGTGCGGAGGATGAAGCAATGGGCGATTTTTTACAGCCGTGGCATCTGATTGTGCTGGCTATCGTTGCATTCGTGCTGTTCGGGGCCAAGCGTCTGCCGGAACTGGGCAAAGGTTTGGGTGAGGGACTGAAGGGGTTTAAGGAAGGGATTCGCGGTATATCGGACCCGCCCCCGCCGTCTCAGAACACGAATCAGCAGAGCTCGACGCCTCCACCGCCGCCACCCGCGGCGCCTGTGGAACCGCAGATTATTCGTAAAGACTAGTAACGGTTCGCTGGGCGTTCTGACCCGCAGAGCTTCTTGACCAGTTGCCGAGCGGAAGATCATGGATTGGATAGAGTCGAGAGGCCTGCGCTTTGCGCGGGCCTTTTGCGTTTTGAGTTGCGGGGTGGTCAAACGCTGAGTAATCCCACGGCGGCGAGGGCCAGGGCAATTCCGGTCAGCTGGCGGCGGGTGGGCCGTTCGCGCAGAACGAGCGCTGCCAGGAGAATGGTTACGGCGGGGTAGAGCGAGCAGACCAGCACGGCCACATCGAGCCTGCCGACCCGGCTGGCCTGGATATAGAACAGGTTGCCGAGGGTGTCCAGGGCGCCGGCCAGGATGCCGATGAGCCAGAACCCCCGCCAGGGCACCTTGGGCGGCATTGCTACCAGAACGATCAGAAGCGCGGCGACTCCGGCAGCGCGGGCGGAGGTCATGGCCCAGAGAATGCCGCCGGGGCTGGCCATCTTGAAGAGAATCAATTGCGAGCCGAAGCCCACTCCGGCGAGCGCGCCCAAGAGGAGCGCGAGCCGTGGCGGGTACGCTCGATTTGGCGCGGCCGCTTTGGTTTCGGGTTTATGTGTGATGAGCCAGATGGCCGCAAGTCCCATGACCAAGCCAATGGCGGTAAGCGGTGTGGGCAGGCCCTCGTGGGTGAGAGAAAACAGGACGGGCACCAGGGCGGTGAGCAGTCCGGTAAGGGCGGCGGTGAGTCCCATGGCGCCCATGGCCAGCGCACGATAGAAGATGGCCAGCGCGAGAGACCCCTCAAAGCCTCCCAGACCGGCGTAGAAGAGTTGAGCTGAACTGGGCAGGGCCACCTGCATCACGCGGCAAACGGCGAGCAAAACAAAGAGAGAGAAGATGTGGCCGGAGGCGACGACCAGCAGCGCGGGGGCGCGGCGCGCTCCCATGCCACCGGCGAAGTCGGAACCACCCCAGGAGGCGGCGGACAGCAGCCCGAGGCCGGCCGCGGACGATGAGGGACCCACTTGCTAGTGAACGTCCTGCGCTGAGGGATAATAGCCGGGCTTGGCGATGATTTCCAGGCCGGGCTGGCCGACACGCACATCGATCTTGCGGTACTTGCCGTCGATGAAGGGCTCGGTGCTGTAATAGCCCAGCGTGTACTGGTTGCGTGCTTCCTCGGTGATGTGCTGATAACTCTTCTCAATGCCGTTCAGGCTCGGTTCGGAGTCGAGCGTGCCACCGGTGGAGGCGGCATAGCCATAGAGCCGGTTGTCATACATGGTGAAGGGCAGGTGGATCCGGCTGACGAAGCCCTCGCCCCAGCGCGCGGAGTCGCCCACCAGTGTGCCATAGACGGCGATCTGGTGGCCCTGGAGGTAACGCACCACTTCCTTGTAGGTGGCCTTGCTGCCGTATTCCTTGCCGTCGGAAATGACATAGATAATGCGACGGCGTCCCTGCGGGCGGGTGGAGAGCTCCTTAGCTGCGGCGAAAATGGCGTCATTAAGTGTGTGGATCTCCTTGGGGATGGTGCCGATGCCGTTGACGCTGCCGGTGGAGAATCCGGGCTGGATGTTAGGGTCGGCGCAGTTTCCGTTCACGTGAATCGGGCAGCCATACAAGGGACCGACGTTGACCGGGACCACCATCTCGGTGCCCGCAGCTTTGGTCATCGAGAGCACGTATGGCAGGCGGCTGCTCTGGCCGCCTGTAAAGGTGGTCTGCTTCTTGGGGCCGTTGCTGTAGGTAAAGAGCGCCGCTTCATCCCAGGGGGCTAGTGCGCCCTGGATGGCGTCAAGCGAGTTGTTGACCTTGGCCATGACGTCGGAAGTCATGCTCTGGTCGATGACGAAGGCGATGGAAAGTGGAAAAGCGTCCACGGTAAAGAAGGAAATCGGCTCGAAAGAGTTGTTCTCGTAAATTTTGAAGTCGCGGTGAGTAAGGCCGGCTACAAGATGCCCCTTCGAGTCCTTGACGGTGACCGGAACTTCGACGTAGTTGACGTGAATGTGGAAGATTTTAGTCTCGGCATCAACCCCTTCCCCGGAGGCGGGCGTCTCCGGCGGAGTGGTCTGGACCTCGTCCTTCCCCTGGCTGGAGGGCGGCTGACTGCCTGGCAGCTGGTTTGAGGAGGAAGATGAATTGCCGCCTGTTGGCGGGCTCACTTCTCCCCTGCCGGGGGTAATGGGAGTGCCGTTTGCGCCGGTCAACGGCGGCAGGCCCTGTGGTGTGGGGGCGTCGGGAACGCTGGATTGCTGCTGCGCGTGAGCCGCAGGACTCCAATTCGGGCTTGCCATTAGAAGCGCCGTCAGCGCCATTGCCGTTAAACCAAGCTTCACAGGCTTCTCCAGTTTTCAGTTGTCAGTTTTCAGTTGTCAGAGAAAACCGAAACCTGATCCATTATCGCCGAATTACGGTTTGCGAGCACATTTTCCCCCAACTGCAAATCCAGGAGGGTTCCGCATCCGTCAGACTATCAGACGCGCGAGAGCCGTACAGGTTGCCAGGCAGGCGAGAAACAGGGCAATCGGATGAAGGGTCGGCGAGATGACGTTGACAGATAGAATGGCTTCGTCTGTGCTCAAAATTGCTGCTTTTGCGCCCAAAACGGTGGATTTCCGACAGAGTGCCAATTTTAAGTTGTTTGTTTTCAAGGGGTGTTTTTCTGAGTATCGCGCAACCCTATTGTTTTCATAGAAACGGGGAGAGGGGGAGGGGGTGGGGGGCATTTTTGGGGTAGAGACCGGCTCACCCCGGCGGTTTGCGAGTCGATGGATTTGAGGGATTTTTGGTGTTTCGATGAGCATGAATCCATTGTGCGCGTTTCCGTGCATTAAGCTGCAAACTCCAGGGAAGATTCGAGCAACTTCGTGGATTGGCGGTGCTTGCGCCAGGAAGGTCCGCACAAGTTCCGCGCTGCGGCCTTGCTACTTTTGCAGGGGCTAAAGCCCGACTCATTCTGACTGCAATTGTCGGGGTTAAAACCCCGACCTACCAGTCGTGCCCTAGAAGGAAACAGGGCGACGTTCGCGCTGCCCCTCTGGGGCGCCGGGTTCAATTGGTGTAGCTAACCCAGGATTCCCGCATCGTTCGCTGCCGCGAACGATGTGTCCATCCATGGGCTATCATCCTTCGGCCCCTCCGGGGCGAAATCCGTTGTATGCCGTTTCATCCATTGGGGTCGGCTTCGCCGGTGGACGACTGTTACAGAGTCTCCTCGAATTGAGTTTTTCCGCAGCCTGCCAGGGCCTGATTTCGGTTTGTGAGAACGGTTCTTTCAGCAAACTGCTTGATGCGATCGCCCTGCGGGTGAGAAACAGATCAGGTATGCTTTCTTCGAGGTCGAGATTCCGTCTAAATGAGCAGAATGCGTTTCCGTTTGGGAGTTGCCGGACTTCTGTTTGGCCTGCCGGTGCTGTCGGCGGCGGGCTGGGGCCAGCTTGCTCCATCGCCGGACGCACCCCCGGTGAGTAACGCTCCGGCTCAGGTGGATGACTCCGAGTCGGCAGCCACTTTCAAGGTGCAGGTCAACCTGGTTGACCTTTTCTTTACAGTGAAGGACAAGCAGGGAAAC
>JBEKZG010000200.1:0-6727 GCA_049510095.1 Occallatibacter sp. | reverse complement strand
ACACCGTGACCACGTCGGAGTTTGACGACATCAAGGCGAGGTTGGCGCGGATTGAGAACAAGCGCCGGCTGACAGATTCAAAGGACACCAAGAAGCCTTCGTTGCGGCGCGCCAGCACGGGAACCGACGATCCGAACAGCTCAACGACGAGCAGCACCAACGACGGTTCCGACACCAGCGACCAGCCTACGCTGCACCGGCGGGAAGACCAGAACAACTAGCAAGGTTTCTTTGGGACGGGGAATAGGGAGTCAAGGTGGCGCGGGGGAGTTGCTGCGGAAGCGCACTCTCCGCACCATCCGGCTCAACAGCCCTATGGATTGGGTGTGGCTCGGGCTCGGGCCCAAGCGATTGAGTATTTGGCATTTAGCGTCCCGTGTAGATCCGATAGGGAAACTGGAAAGCCCGTGAATTTCCCGTAACACCCTAAAACTCCTTGAATTCACAGGCGAATCCGCGTTATATACAAGACTACCGGCAGATTGGCCGGAATCCGCCCTGAGGCATCTCCTGATGCCGGGAGGCACTGATGCGCAACGCCGCGGCCCGTTCCAACCTGCTTGTTCCCGAGGTTCGCGAGGTGATGGACATCCGCCACGCCTCCGATTACCTGGGGATTTCCCCCGATACACTCTACAAATATGCTTCGGAGGGCTTTGTGCCCGCCTTCAAGCTGGGCAATCGCTGGCGCTTCAAGCGGTCGCGGCTGGACGAATGGATGGATCGGCAGTCGGATCTGCATGCGGCCGAGGCGGAGATCGACCCGGAGCAGAAGAAGCCGGTGCGGGCGGCGCTGTAGACACCAGTTCTCAGTTGTCAGTTTTAAGTTGTCAGTTGTTGCGCTTCGCCGCAGTGATGCTCGACTTGAAAGTTCATTTGTCAGGCTTGCCTCGCATCCGCTGTCAACGCCAAATCCTGCAGAATTTCATCCGCCACCACTTGGCAACTCCGCGTCAATCTCCTTAGTTCCAGCTGACAACTGATCACTGACAACTGACAACTCTCTTCCGTGGTTTATCCTCAACCAGTGGATCATTTCCGCCGCATCGGCCAATTACGCCGCAGGATGACGAAAGCCGGATTGCCTGGGCTTTTAGTCACCCATCTCCCCGACCTTCACTATCTCACGGGATTTACCGGCTCCAGCGCCGCACTCGCCATTACCAAGCGAGCTGTGCGCCTGTTTACCGATGGGCGCTATACGACACAGGCTGCGGAGGAAGTTCAGGCAGCGCGGGTGCAGATTGCGTCCGGCTCGCCGGCCGTGGCGGCCGTGGAGTGGCTGGCCGCGCAGTCGGGCGTGGAGTGCTCCGGGTTCGATCCCGCATGGACGTCCATAGCGGAACTCAGCCGCTGGAAGAGTGCGCTGCCATCGCGGATTCGGCGCAGCTTCCTGCAGGCATTGGCTGCTCCGCTGGTGGAACAACTGCGGCAGGTGAAGGACGAGGACGAACTGGCCCTGATGGAGAAGGCGGCTCTGACCGGATGCAAGCTCTTCGAACACATTTTGGGATTTGTGCGGCCGGGAATGGCGGAGATCGAGGTTGCCGCGGAACTGGAGTACCAGGCACGGTTGTTGGGTGCGGAGGGTATGTCTTTTGAAACCATCGTGGCTTCCGGGACGCGCTCGGCGCTGCCGCATGGGCGAGCCACAGGCGCCCGGTTGCCGCGCAGAGGCTTCCTGACGCTCGACTTCGGTATAATCCTCGGAGGTTATTGCTCCGATATGACGCGTACCGTGTATCTGGGCAGGCCACGGGAAAAAGAACGGAATGCGTACCACGCAGTGCTGGAGGCTCAGGAAGCGGCAATGGCCGCGGTGAGCGCCGGCGCCTGCTGCGGGGACGTAGATGAAGCCGCCAGGAGCGTATTGCGCAGGGCGGGATTGGCAGAGGCATTTTCGCACTCCACCGGCCATGGGGTCGGACTGGAGATTCACGAGCCGCCGCGGATTGGCGCTGGACAGACAACCAGGCTACTCCCCGGTATGGTTGTGACCATCGAGCCGGGAGTTTATCTGGCGGGTCAATTTGGTATTCGCATTGAGGACATGGTGGCTGTAACCCGAACCGGAGGGCAGGCGCTGACCCCAGCTCCTAAAGCCCTGATTGAGCTTTAGACAGATTTGCATCAGCCCGTCCCGTGAGATTGCGGGAGAGTCAAGGAACGAATGAACCCACTGAATCCAGAAGATATTGAAGCTCTGAAAGAACTGATTGATTTCCTCAAGGAGAATCAGGTTTCCGAGTTTGAGTTGGACCGCGGTGAATTGCGCATCCGGCTTAAATTTGCGCAGCCGGAGTCTGCCGGCTCGTCGGATCTGGCGCGCCTGCTGGCTGTAGCTCGTGAGGCGCCGATTCAGACGCCACCCACACCCGCTGCGAGTGTTGCACCGAAGGCGGCTCCTCAGCCCGCCGCGGACCCGAATGCGGGCCTTCACGTAGTCAAATCACCGATTGTCGGCACCTTCTACGGTTCGCCTTCGCCGGGCTCATCCCCGTTTGTCGCCCCAGGCGATCGCGTGGACAAGGGCCAGGTGATTTGCATTGTTGAAGCCATGAAGCTGATGAATGAAATTGAATCCGACGTAGCAGGCGAAATCGTCAAGTGCCTGGTTTCCAACGGGCAACCTATCGAATTTGGACAGCCCCTCTTCTCTATCCGGCTAGGTTAAGGACTGCATGTTTCGTAAGGTATTGATTGCCAATCGCGGCGAAATCGCGCTGCGGGTTATAAACGCCTGCCGGGAACTCGGCATTCGCACCGTCGCCATCTACAGCGAAGCGGACCGTAATTCGCTGCATGTTCGTTTTGCCGACGAGGCCATCTGCATTGGGCCGCCAAGGTTGGCTGACAGTTACCTGAATGTGCCCGCGGTGATTTCAGCGGCTGAAATTGCCGATGTGGAGGCAATTCATCCCGGTTACGGGTTGCTGAGCGAGAATGCCAACTTCGCAGAGGTTTGCCGCGCGTCGAATATCAAATTCATTGGACCTCCGCCGGAAGTGACTCGCCTGATGGGCGAGAAGGAGAAGGCGCGGCAGTCGATGAAGAAGGCCAGCGTGCCCATTCTGCCTGGGTCGGATGGGGTGATTGCGACTACGGCCGAGGGCCACGCGTGGGCGGAAAAGGTCGGCTACCCGGTCATTCTGAAAGCGAAAGCCGGTGGCGGCGGCCGCGGCATGAGGATTGTTCGCACCGCGGAGGAGTTGCCGAATCTCTTCCATGCGGCGAATTCCGAAGCAGCCAATGCTTTTGGCAACGGCGAACTCTACATGGAGAAGTTCATTGAACAACCGCGGCACATCGAGTTCCAGGTGCTGGCCGACGAGCACGGAAGCGTGGTTTCTCTCTTTGAACGCGAATGTTCGATTCAGCGGCGGCATCAGAAGCTGATTGAAGAAGCGCCAAGCCTGCAAGTGACGCCGAAGATGCGCGAGGATATCGGCCAGACGCTTTGCCGTTGCCTTGCCGATATCGGCTATCAGAACGCGGGCACGGTGGAGTTCCTGATGGATGAGGACGGGCAACTCCACTTTATCGAGATGAACACGCGCATCCAGGTGGAACACCCGGTTACAGAGGCAATTACCGGGGTGGACATGGTGAAGGCGCAGTTGCGCATCGCATCCGGCGAAAGGCTGGAGACGATTCTGCCGGCCAAGCTTGAGATAAGCGGACACGCGATTGAGTGCCGCATCAACGCGGAGCACCCGAAGAAATTCACCCCATCCGCGGGCCAGATTACGGCTTTCAATGTGCCCGGCGGCAATGGGGTGCGCGTGGATACGGCGCAGTATGCCGAGGGTGTTGTGCCTCCGTATTACGACTCGCTGATTGCCAAGTTGATTGTGCACGGCGTGGATCGCGCGGAAGCCATCGCCAGAATGGAGCGCGCGCTGAGCCAGTTTGTGGTGCAGGGAATCGAGACTTCGGTGTCGCTGCACCAGGCGATTTTTGCGGATGCGGAGTTTCGCGCGGGCGAATTCGATACCAAATTCATGGAGCGGTTTTTGGCGAAGGCGGCCGAATAGGGCCAGCGGTCCACAGTTTCACGAAATCACAGGCACTGTGTTTCTGTGAGTTTTGTCGCTTGTCAATTATTTATTTGTAATGGTTTAGCTTGCTTCACAGTTTCACAGACGGAAAACGCGATTATCGATTATTTTGACCTTCAGTTCTGTCTAACCGACTTATTTTCAAATGCTTGCGCTGCACGCGATAGAAAGGAAGCTAACCATAGAAAGTGATACACGCTTCAACTGGTCATGCGGAAGTCTTTTCCGTTGAAGTGTTTGCGTTTGATTTTGCCGCTTGGGCAGCATTTGCTTCTTGCATCCGTCGCATAAGGACGGGCAGGTTTTCCAGGTAGCCGGCCACAAGGGCAGACACGGATGTGTCGTATTCGGCCGCAAAGAGCCGCGCCCGGTGGTAGACGCCGTCGTCGACGGATACTGTGATGTTTCTCATGGGATCACCTGTTCTTATTGTGCGCCGGAGGAACGTAATTTTATGCAATCTGGGACGAGGATACCTGGCGATCAGGCTTGCGCTCAGGGTGTCACCGATGTGCTGCCATAATCCCCGGGGTCCCTCCGCCGCGCCGGACGAGGGACTTGGGGGCACCCTCAGCGTGGTTTGGAACGATCATCGAGTGCCACGCCAAATCAGCGCGCGAGGCGGATGCTTCAAAATTCCTGTGCTAATTCTGTGCCAGGCCTGACGACCACGATAGTGAGTACGGGTGGCGTGCAACCGTAACTTCCGCGTATCCGGTTGTTCGCCCTGACCCCCCGGTCAGGGGCTGCACGGCGCCAGAAAGTCGCAGGATCGGCTCCCCGTTTGCGGGATGCCAGAGGAACGAATTGGGTGATATTTCCTATGTAAGTCGTTCCCGGTTTCTCCCCCTCACCGGTAATGCAAATCCCGTGCGCGATGGGCTGAAGGACTGGCTCAGCCCGCAAAAGTGCCTGTGACTGTTAGCTCGACGCCGGCCCTCGTTCGGGGCCATGATGGTCAACTGCGCGGCCCCACTACTGCGAGACCGTTGGTTTCACGGACCCGCGAGTATCTGGGACCCAAATTCCTTTGGAGGTGGAGTATGACACAATTTGTTCCTGCAATTTGGTCGGTTTGGGGCGCAATGGTTCTGCTGGTGTTCGCCCTCAAGCTCTATTCAAGGAGGCTAGCCCGCGATGAGGACAACCAGATCATCCTGCAAGAATCGTTCGATCGCCTGAAGATCGAACAGGATGCCATCAGGGCAAGAGTCGGCAAGGTGGAGCCCATTGTTCAAGTATCCATGTGGCTCGCGTTAACGGCCACGGTATTCATCATCGGCTATTACGCAGTGGACATCGCCAACCAGTTCAAGTAAAACGAGGTTCCAGTGCGCAATTCCAATCGTGGCGCCACAGCGGCAGACGTCAGCCCTCGAGCAATAGTCTGCCGCTGTGTTTTACATAGTGTGTTGGAGAATTCGGGCATGTGATTCGGGGCTAGTCAACTTCCTGCGTGGCGCGTTAGCTTTGACGGGCACCGACGCCGATTACTCCCGCAAGCCGGCAATCCGGACAGAACCGCGCCCCGAGCGGGTTACTGCCGGTTTGCCCGTTGCCAGGGCGTCACATCGCCAACCATTTTTGCCACAGCTGAAGCCGTGCCCTTTCAAAAAAGCCGATCCGTAACTGCTCGACATGAGTCCAGCGCTCGCATCGTATCGATATCCCCGGTCCCTCCGCCGCGGCGGACGAGGGACAGGGGGCACCCTCGGCGTGGTTTGGAACGATCATCGGGAGCGGGGCCACCTGCCTTCAGTCGGTCAGGATCACGGGCGTCTGTAAAGGGCTATAACACGCAGGTCCTTCGACTCACCAACCCCGAACTGAAAAACGTTCGGGGCCCCTTTCGCTCCCTATGAACAGGATACTTATGCGGCGATGGGGATGAGTTGGAATCCCAGTGACTTGGCTTGTTTTCGCAGGCGCTTTTCGTATCGATGTGCTTGTTTTTGGTCTTCCACGAGGAATACGGTTTCATCGTATGCTTGGCCGGTGGTGAGCAGGTGATAAATGATGCGGGCCAGTTTGTGGGCGGTGGCTGTGATGGCTCAGGATGGAGGCCGCAAGCGGCCCGAGGGCCAATCAGAGGCTGTTGCGCCTATCATCGGCCCCAAGCTACTGCAAAGCGAGTCAATCAGCGCCACCCGGCTCTAAAGGCTGAGTCGCGCAGCAGACACAGAGGATCAACCTAAATCCCCGCAAAACCGCTATCCGCGACACACTCCTAGTATTTCTGGCTTTTTGCAAACGGCCGGTCAACACGACATATTTACCGATTGTTTGAGCCGCTTTTCGGGCCCGGCAAGACCGCTTTACCGACCGCCGCCGGGAAAGCAAAACCAGCTCCGCAGAACCATCATTCCCGACAGACGCTTGCAGCCCGCGTCGAGCTTGTGCTCGACTGTGTGGAATGCATCGGCTTGTCGCCGTCCAACTGCGAACCTCGGCTTATGCGCGTCACTTTTTGCAGGAGGCCGAAAGAGAACTCAACCTCTTCGCCTCGCGCAAGCTCCTGGTTCATCGCGTCGAAGATCGACTTTAGAATAGTCGATCCTGAAAAAGTCTTAATCAGACGGGTTGCAATTGATCCTGGAAGGCTTCAGAGGCCGTAATACTCTGAAGCCCGCCCCAGATGCTCATCATGCAGAGCAGAACAATGCGCCAAC
>JBEKZG010000020.1:0-16041 GCA_049510095.1 Occallatibacter sp. | reverse complement strand
CGTGTTTCAGTCCAATGAGGCTGATGTGCTGCGTGAAATCAGCAAGTTCATCGCCACACTTCCTCCAACAAGGTAGCCAATGCTCGGATGGTCCCCAATTGGGAAGTTTCGGCCCATCCGTGCAACCGTGCTCCGCCTTATTTTGTGCTAATTTGCGCTAGGGGTGCGCCTTTCTCGCCGATCTTGCTCATCTTGCCCATTGAAGAGTCAATAACTTACGTGTTCTCAATCTCGACTGAAATCGTGCCCTTTCAAGACTTCTACTTATTCAGAGCTTTCCTTGGTGAATTTGCATGGTTCATCTTAGGCAAGAAACCACCCGTCGTGCGCACAACTTCGTCTGGGAATTCGCATCCTATTCCCCATGACGGAACGCTCGGCCCCAGTTTCCGGCAGCATACCTTCCGCGAATGCACGGGCAAGGCAGCGCGATCTGCTCGAGGTTTCAGTCGCTTACGCATTGATCCTGCTGGTTCTCTGGACACCGGACCCCTGGCAAACCCTGTTCTGGGGATTTGCATTAGCCCTCATGATGGCGTCTACATGCAAGACCTGCAGCGGCCTGGAGGCCCTGGGCCTGGGCGCCACGAACTTTCGCCGTTCGCTTTGGGCGGTCGGCCTCGCCGTCGCCATGGCTTTGGTGGCCGTCGTATTGGCTGGAAATTTCCATACGTTGCACATGCCGGCGAGCCCGCTCCTGTGTATCAAGCACTATGGCGGTTATGCGCTCTGGGCCTTTATCCAACAGTTCGGTCTTCAGTGCTTTTTCCTGTCGCGATTGATGCGCTTGCTTCCGGACGGAAAATCCGCTGCCGCCACCGCCGCCATCCTCTTCGCGACCGTGCATCTGCCCAGCCCCCTGCTCATGCTCGCCGCGCTGATCTGGGGCTTTGTTACCTGCCTGCTGTTTCTTGAGTACCGCAGCATCTATCCTCTTGCCATCGCGCACGCCGTTCTCGGTATTGCACTGGGCATCAGCGTTCCGGCACAGGCCGACCATAACATGCTGGTTGGGCTCAGCTACTTCAAGTACATGCACAACGCCGCGAAGGCGCCCGCTTTATCGCAGCCATAGCGACCAGAGTGCGTCTACCGAGGCATGCGTGATGGCCGATGCCCCCACTCGCCGATCCTGCCGCCATGCACGGCCATAAAAGATGCCGGCAACCGCCGCCAGCAATACGTAGCGCCAGTTGAAGAAGACCGCCCGCTTGTTGAAGTGCGACAGCCCGAACAACAGAGCGGTCAGCAACAGCGCCGGCGTGCGTCCCATCCGCCGCTCCAGAAGATTCTGCAGCCATCCCCGAAAGAAAAGCTCTTCCGGAATTGCGATAAAAAAGAACGTGAATACCCATGCTCCGGCGATCGATCCCGCTCCCAGCCACGAAAGATGCAAGTGCAGAAAGCCCAGGCTCAAGCCTGCCGCCAGCGCAATCGGCGTGTAGAAAGCGAGTTCGCGCAAGCCAATGATCGCGTCGCGCAAACGCAGGCGCAGATCGAAGCCGGTCCCGTTCAATTGGCGGATCAAAATGAACCCGTAGATCCCCGCATCCAGCAGCATCATCTTGCTGAAGATGGCCAGGTGATCCGGCCACGCGCCCTCAAGCCAGCGCAAATCAACGGCCAAACCAAGCACGGTAAGAATTACAAAATCCCGCCAGTTTCCTTTCTGCCCGGGGTCCTTCCGCCCGGCCTGCCAAAGCAGGCTTGCGATAGCCACAGGCAGTAACGCATAAACAGCGAACCAGCCCCAGTGAAAAACTCCCGCCGCGCAGGTGACCAGCACATGCGGCACACAAAAGCCCGCCGGGAAAAGTAGCTGCGCCCATGCTGGAAGCCCGCGGACCCGTGCGGCCGCAAGCTCGGGAAATAATGCCACGGCCAGCAGCGGGATCAGCGTCAGGATCGCGGCGATTAAGTTCACGGGAGTGATCACAAGAAACTGGCTCCATTCTGCACCGTTATGAAGCATCTCTCTCGAGAATCGGATCGGTACGTTTCCGATTCCGCTCAACTTCTTCACTTAATGCTCCGATATATCTCTTACCGGATTACCCCGGCAGGAGAAAATCATGGCCTTAATGACATGGAGCACCAAGTTTTCCGTCGGAGTGCGAACCATGGACGATCAGCACACGGTTCTTTTCGATACCCTGAACGACCTTCATAACGCGATGATGAAAGGTGACGGACAAAAACAAACCGGCCCGCTGTTGCGCAGCCTGATCAAATATACCCACGATCATTTTTCTGCCGAGGAAGCCATGATGGAGGCGGCGCACTACCCTGAATTGTCGGCTCATCGCGCCAAGCACCGCGACCTGACCCGCCAGGTGGAGCAGTATGTAGCCCGGTACGAGCGCGGCGAGGTTACCCTGAACATCCATCTGCTCAACTTCCTGCGCGACTGGCTCACCAATCACATCCAGGGAGCGGATCATCAGTATGGTCCATGGCTCAACTCGCACGGCGTGAAGTGATCTACACCTCGAAAGAAAGTTGAGTCGATGCGAAGAGCGGCGGCTCGGGCTTTGGTTCGGAGGCCAGTTCGTAGACCAGCCGCTCCAGCACCAGCCGTTTGTCCGGCGGAGAAGACCGCAGTTCCAGGTCGGCGCGCGCAACCAGCCTTAGCGCGCGCGTCAGCTCACGGCGGCTCTTGTAGCGGCGGGCTTGTTTGATCAGATCGTCAGCGGCAAAAGGAGGCATCCGAAAGCCCTGCCAAAGCGCCTGCCAGATGGCCCGACAGTCCCGCACGTTTTTCTCCAGGATCACCAGCATCTGGCGAAACGTGCGCGCCAGCATGTAAAGATGGCCGATCGCCGCGTCCTCGCCCGCGTCGGAACTGTTCAACAGCCCATGCAGAAGGGCAAGCGCGCGCACCCGGTCCCGTGCGCTGATGGCGTCCGTCAATTCATACAGCGATCGCTGCTTCGCCCCCAGCACCATGGTTTCCACATCGCCCAGCGTGATGCGGCCGCGTCCCAGCGTGTAGAGCAGCAGCTTTTCCAGCTCCGACGAAATCAGCATCATGTCCGCAGACAGCGCATCCGCCAATTCGCGGGCTGCATCGGGCTCCATGCGCGCCCCGGCCTCCATGGCCGTGGACGCGATCCAGCGCATGGCATCCTCTTCCGTAACGTGAGCCAGTTCCACCATCCCGCAGTGCTCCCCCAGGGTCTCGCTCAGGCGCTCAAAGCGATTCTTGTCGTCCATCTCCATGCGGCGAATGTCCGAGGGAATGTGCACAAAGTCCGCCACGAAAATCAGTAGCGCCTGCGGGTTGGGAGAGCGGAAATAGCGGTCCAGCGCCGCAAATTCTTCCTTCTTGGCGCCGCGCGTATAGAGCTGCTTTATGTTGCGGACAAAGATCACCTGGAACGGCGCCATCAGCGACGGCGTCTGCGCGCGGTCCAGCACCTCGAAGATAGAGGTCCCGGCCAGATCGAAATCCGAAAGACAAAAATCTTTAAGATCCGGCGGAACAAATCCTTTGAGCACCGCGGTCCGGCAGCGGTCCAGAAGAAACACCTCGTCGCCGGCAAGCACATATCCAGCTCGCAGAGAGCCGTTACCGGCCGCGGCGGCCTCAATTTCAGCCACAAATCGGCCAGCGGCGGCAAACCCGGCGCCCCAGCGCGCGGCACTCACAGGCCGGTTCTCCCAAAGGTGACGCCGGCTAAGCCGACCAACCCGATCATAGCGTCCATCATGCGCCCTCAGAATAACTTCCCCGGCGCGCCGACGCCAGTTCCGAAATCGGAACCCGGATGAAAACCGGTGCAAATCGCGACCGGAATTCCGTCACCACCGCTTCCATTCCAGCAAATCGGCAGGCTTTGTATCAGGGCATGACTTTAAAGCCTGCCCTGAGCGTAGTCGAAGGGTGCCGAAAAGGCATCGAAAAATGACGGGGTTTTAACCCCTGCGGGATGTCTTTCCGGTGCACACATCCGCTATTCGATTCGTCAGACACAGCCTAGAACCCTTCCAGCACGTCGGCCACCAATTGCCGCGCAAAATCCCGCGACAGCCGCTCAATCGCCGCCGGATTCTCCTGGATAAATGTCGGCAGGTCGGTAGTGGACTGGAGCTGCTGGCGGAAGACATAGTTCTTGTTCTCGTAGAGAACCTTCCCGTCCCGCCCCGTGAGAGATACCGAAGCCACAATCGTGATAAGAAAGCTCGAGGATTCCTGCGTGGCCGCATTGTAGGTCAGCGGCGCCAAAGCCTCTTTGAGGATGGTTCCGTGCAGCACGGCATCGGCGTCCGGGCTTGCGTCAGGGGTGACGCGGAAGCGTGTGCGCGCGGCAAACTCGCGGATCACCGCGCCGGTCATCGCCGTCTCCGTGTGGTACGTATCCGTCTTTGAGGCGAACAGCGGCACAGACAGCGTGTGCACATCGGGCGGCAAATGGGTAGCCGCGCCCAGTGTGTGATAGCCGCACCCAGTCAAGCCCATCAGGGCAATGGCAATCGGCAACAGGGCGGGCAGGCGCATACCTCATCTTAGCGCGCTGTCGCGAATGGGTCTCCGATCGGGTCGTGGCGCAGTTTCCATCTTGCCCGCCAAAACTCCACCGGCTATGAAACGATCCGATTTCCAAAATTAACACGCCCCAGATTGACACACCTCCAATCGAGTTGATATCAACATACGGGCCGACCGAACCCTGAAATCCCGGTCTATCCGCCCAAAAGGAGATCTCCCGCCATGTTTACCCCCAAAGGAAAGTTCAGCTGGTACGAGCTGATGACCAGCGACACAAAGGCCGCCGGCAAGTTTTACTCAGACGTTATGGGCTGGACCACCCAGGAGATGCCCGCTTACGACGGTCCTCCCTACACCACCTTCAACCTCGGCAGCGTCGGAATCGCCGGCATGTTAAACATCCCCGGACACACCGCCTGGGTAGGCTACATCTCTGTCGACGATGTCGATGCTCACATCGAGAAGATTGTCGAAGCCGGCGGCAAACTATGGCGTCCCGCCACCGACGTTCCGGGAATGCTCCGTTTCGCCGTCATGTCTGACCCGCAGGACGCCGCCATTGTAGTCTTCACGTCCAACCCCGCCATGCCTTCGCCGGAACGCCCCGCGCCACCAACTCCCGGCACCGTCGGCTGGCACGAACTCTACACATCCGACCTCGATGGCGCATTCGACTTCTACAGCAATCTCTTTGGCTGGACCAAAGTCAGCGATATGGACATGGGCCCCATGGGCCTCTACCGCATCTTCGACGAAGGCGACCACAAACAGATGGGCGACGGCGGCATGATGATCAAAGCGCCGCATATGCCCGTCTCAAGCTGGGCCTTCTACTTCCACGTCGACTCCATCAAAGCAGCCATCCAGCGCGTTGAATCCGGCGGCGGCAAGGTCGTGAACGGCCCCATGCAGGTCCCCGGAGGAGCCTGGATCATCAACGGCCAGGACCCGCAGGGAGCCATGTTCTCCCTCGTAAGCGACAAAGAATAAGCCACAGTAAATGCGAGTTGGCCGCCCACCTGATAGTGTTCGCTGCCAACTCGCTTTTTCTATCTCGTGGATCCGGCAGCCTCAGTCTTCCACCGGCGTTACCGACCCACGGGAGATGAAACTGTGCCCCATCCATCGGACGTCTTTGTTTTTGTCCGATGGGTGGGCGTGAATACGACTTCTGCGGCAACCTTCTGTTTTGTTTAACTTGCAAATCTGTTTCTTATCAGTCTTCCACCGGCGTTACCGACCCACAGCAGATGAAACTGTAGCGCCGGCCTCCCGGCCGGCTGTAGTGCGGGCGTCCTCGCCCGCGCACGATGCCTTTCGCGACACCTTGTTTCTTTCTAGAAAACGGAGTCATACCCGCATCCTCGCCAATGAGGAAACAGCGCCACGCCCCAAAATCACACCCATGCCGCGACCAGCATAGCCAGCTTCACCGCTGACAGTTTCAACCCATCCGCGCGGTCCTTGAAATAGCGTTCGTTGATCTGCTCGTAATCCAACTGTTCCACGCGGCGAAACCCAGCGCGGCGCAGCTCCAACTCCAAAGTCTCCTTCGTAAAAAAGAGCTGGAAGGGCTCTCCGGCAGCCGCAACCCGTTCCGCAAGCCTGTCGAAAGCCATGCGTCCCAGCAGACTGAGTGTCTCCGGCGAAAGCGCATAATCGAAGCTCACAGCCGTTCCGGCAGGCAGTCGCGCAATGTCCGTCACGGTCGATCGGAATGCCTCGAGCGTGAGATAAGGCACCACCCCGAGCCAGCCAAAATACGCCGGCTTTCTCGCTTCGAATCCCGCCTCCACCAACCCTTCAGCCAGTGTATGGTACTCAAAATCCAGCGGCACAAACGTCAGGTTTTCGGGGATGGGAATCTCCGCTTCGGCCAGCATCGCCCGCTTGCCCTCCTGCGTGGCCGGAAAGTCCACCTCGAAGACCCGCAGCCCGGCAAAGGGATTGCGATACGCAAACGTATCGAGGCCCGCGCCCAGCACCACATATTGCGACACTCCCTGTCCCACCGCGTCCGCCAGTCGATCTTCCGTATACCGGCTCCGCACCGCCATAAACGCACGAAAATCCCGCCCCACCGGGTGCATGGCGCGTTCCATCAGCCGCTGATGCCCCCTCCCGATCAGGGGAACCGCAATCGGATCCACAAGGATTGGCGGATCGTCCATCAACTGGTGCGCGGCGCGGCGTATGGCCACTCCCAGGGCTGTCTTGCTGGCGCGTCCAGTCTTCATGCCGTCGAGTCTAAATCATCCCGCAATTTCTTCCAGCCACTCCCGCGCGCGTACCATGAATCATGACTTGGGTAGGATGGGCGCTTCTGTCAGCCGTCTTCGCCGCCGCCACGGCCCTGCTGGCCAAAGTGGGCGTGGCGCATGTGGATTCAAACCTGGCCACAGCCGTCCGCACAACGGTTGTCGTCATCTTCGCCTGGGGCATCGCGCTGGCACTGGGCAAAAATGGCGAGCTACGCGCCCTCGACCGCCGCACCTTGCTCTTTCTCACGCTCTCCGGCCTGGCCACGGGGCTATCATGGCTCTGCTATTTCCGCGCCCTGCAACTCGGCCCAGCCTCGCGCGTGGCGCCGCTCGACAAACTCAGCGTCCCGCTGGTCATGCTCTTCGCGTGGCTCTTATTGGGCGAAAAACTCAACCCCGTCGCACTCGCCGGCGGCCTGCTCATCACCGCCGGTGCAATCGTCATGGTCCTGGCCTGACCGGTAGCGTCCATGCAAACAAATTCCCTATACTTAAGAGAACAACTCCGCATGTGCGCCCAAGCCAATTCCGAATCAAACCCAATCGTCTCACTTGAAGCCCCCACTCCCCCCCGCCGAATCGTCCTAACTGGCTTCATGGGCTCCGGCAAAAGCACAGTCGGCCCGCTGCTCGCCCAGCGCCTCGGCTGGCGCTTCATCGACGTCGACGACGTCATTGAAGCCGAAGCCGAGACAACCATCAACGAGCTCTTCACCCGCCACGGCGAGCCCGCCTTCCGCCACCGCGAACATGAGACCATCGTCCGCCTGGCCGCCGAAGACGCCCTGGTCCTCGCCCTCGGCGGCGGCGCCATCGAGCACTCGGCCACGCGCGACCTGCTTCTCACCACGCCCGGGACGCTGCTAATCCATCTTGAAGTGGAACTGGCCACCACCCTAGCCCGCTGCCGCGGCACAGAGCACACCCGCCCCGTCCTCGCCGACCATGCCAACCTCGCCGCCCGCATTGCCCGCCGCCTTCCCCTCTACCGCACCGCGCATGTCTCCATTCCCGTTGATGCGCTCACGCCCGATGAGGCAGTCGCCGCAATACTCCGCGCCGCTCGTCTCGTTTGAACGGAAAAACAAAATCACAACCTTTCAGTTCTTCCCGTGTTCACTCATCGGGGGCTCCGCCGGGAATTACCAGAAACGCTGTGTAACTGCAAACTCGGAAATCTCCAGAGAATATCAATTACTCACGTGACAGGACTTACTGAGCAATACTAGAATCCCCGAGAATCCACTGCGTGAGGCGACCCTCTGTGCGAGAACGCCCACCATCCACAAGAGGAGATTCACGATGGCGTTAGACGCCAGTGTCAAATCAACCGGCAGCAAACAAGGTGCGCGCTACTATATGAACGTGAGGTTTGCCACTCTCGGCAAACTGAAGGGTTCGACCTTAACCAACGACATTCCATTCCAGGGCGTTCACTACCGCGCTGCCGAGCCCGAGCACGATCCTCATTCCGGCCTGTCCACACCCAAGGCGGATAGGAAACCGATCACCATCATTCGCGAAGTGGATGCGGCATCGCCCCAGCTTCTCCATGCCTGCTCCACTGGCGAGCCCTTCGAGTCCGTCGTGTTGTCGTTTCCCAGGAATGGCGCCGGCGGGAAAAGCGGCAAACCGAATACCATCGAACTCGTCGATGGACACATTCACAAGATCACCCTGTCCTCGGCTATAAAAGGCAAAAGGGGCGAATCGATAATTCTCGTTTATAACGGATTGAAGATCAACGGGGCCACCGCCAGCCACTCGGGCGGCGCGGAAACCCGTTGCTGGCGCGATACCTGGTAATCGTGCCGCCTCCGGCAAATCCGCTTCAGAATCCGCAGCGTGAGACGCCTCCCGGTCAGAGCGCCCACGCTCACAAAGGAGAAACACAATGGCTTCCAAAGATGTCAAGCAATTCCTGTTGGAGATAAAACTCCAGACCCAGGGCAAAATCAAGGGTTCCAGCACAAAGGGCCACGGCAATGTGAACAACTCGAAAGGCATCCTTTGTCACAGCTTCAGCTATGGGGTTGAAACCCCATACGACGCTGCCTCTGGCCTCCCCACCGGCAAGCGCCAGCACAAGCCCATCTCGATCGTCAGAGAGGTCGATTCGGCATCGCCCCTGCTCCTCCATGCCTGCGCCAC
The DNA here is from genome assembly GCA_049510095.1 of Occallatibacter sp. Classification (GTDB taxonomy): domain Bacteria; phylum Acidobacteriota; class Terriglobia; order Terriglobales; family Acidobacteriaceae; genus Telmatobacter. The sequence goes on along the minus strand of JBEKZG010000020.1, from coordinate 7,140 downwards.
AAACGAAGGCTTCACCACAGCCACGTTGTCCTTTTTCAAGCCAGGTAAATCAGGGAAGGAAACGGTTTATCAAACCATAGAACTGACAAACGGCGCCATCACCGGGGTCCGCCTCGCATCCCCTCGCCTCGGCAAGAACCGCGAGTCCACCACGCCCGGCAAAAAGCTCGAGTCCATCACCCTGAACTACGAAGAGCTCACGGTGAACGGCCTGAAAGGTGGCATTGTTCCAAATTCCCTGATCGGATAGCCAAAGTCTTCCGCCAAATTCTTCCATCGCCCCGCCTCGACCACCGCTCCAGGTCCCCACTCCATCGAGCCGCATCTGTGCGCCCGCGCAACCCCGTGTCGCATGTCGCCCTGTCGTCCCAGTCGTCCGCATCAGCGCGACGCCTCTCCCCTCCTTGAGCCGGATTCCCCGCTGCTATCATCAGGACAGGCCTCGGTGCGACGCATCCAGGGGACCTATCTTGAGGATCGCAACCGTCTAAATGACTCCCGTCTCCCAGGCCGCCGATCCGGCTGAGCTCGCCACACCCTCCGCCAAGGGTGTGGCGCACAGTCCGGCGCACATTCACGCCCCCAGCCCCGGCGCAACCGCCACGCTCCTCCACGACTTTCGCGAGCTGTTCAAGGTAAAGGTCGTGACCATGGTTCTGGTCACCGGCTGGGGCGGATTCTATCTCGGGTCCATGCAATCGGGAATCTCCAGCCTGCAGCGCGGCCTGCTCGACGCTCTCTTCGGCATCGCCCTGGTTTCCGCCGGGGCCGGCGCTCTGAACGAGGCGCTGGAGCGCAAAACTGACGCGCGCATGATCCGCACCGCCAACCGGCCGCTGGCCTCCGGGCGCTTCCCCCTCGCCGTGGGCATTCTTGCCGGGCTTGGCTCTCTCGCTCTCGGCGCTTACTGGCTCATGGTGCACACCAATCCCCTCACACTCGCGCTGGCGCTGCTCACAGCTTTCACTTACGTGGCCATTTACACGCCGCTCAAGCGCGTCACCGCCCTGGCCACTTTCATCGGCGCCTTTCCCGGCGCAATGGGCCCGCTGCTCGGCTGGACCGCCGCCCGCGGCGCAATCGAGTGGCCCGGCATTGCCCTCTTCGCCATTCTTTTCGTCTGGCAGTTTCCGCACTTCATGGCCATCTCGTGGATGTACCGCGACGACTACGCGCGTGCCGGCATCCGCATGTTACCCGTGGTTCAGCCCGATGGTTGGTCCACTGTGGCGGAGGCGCTTTTCTTTGCCGTCATCATGATTCCCGTCAGCCTCACTCCCTGGCTGCTGGGAACGGCTGGGGTCGCCTATGCCGTCCTCGCCAGCGTGCTGGGGCTGCTGTATCTCGCCTATACCATACGTTTCGCCGGCATTCTCCGCACCAAAGACGAAGTTGAGAGCCGCATGTTGGCGCGCGACCTGCTCAAAGTGAGCGTGCTCTACCTTCCTCTGCTCTTTACCGCGCTCATGCTCTGCGCCAAGGCGCAGCGTTAAGGAATCGGAATCATGACGACCACCGTCGCCCCTTCATCCAGCACTCGCCCCGCCATCGCCGCCATTCTTGCCATCAGCGCGGCGGCCAGCCTCTTTCTCTTCTGGCTCATTTACATTCATCCGGCCGCGGCGGCCAGCACCCAGTTCGCCTTCCTGCCCGCGCTGAATGCGATACTCAACGGCCTCAGCGCCACCGCCCTGCTCATCGGCTACACCTTCATCCGCAGACACAAAATCAAGGCCCACCGTGCGTCCATGATCACGGCCTTCTGCTTTTCCACTCTGTTTCTGGTCAGCTACATTGCGCATCACGCACTGCACGGCGACGTCCGTTACCCGGCCCACGCGGCGTTGCGCTCGGTCTACCTGCCCCTCCTGGCCAGCCACATCATCCTGGCCGTAGTAGCACTCCCTCTTATCCTGATTACCTTTTTCTTCTCGCTGTCAGGCCGCATTCCCCAGCACCGAAAAATCGCCCGCTGGACCTTTCCGCTCTGGCTTTACGTCTCGGTCACCGGCGTCATCACCTACGTGATGCTGCGCCTGGCGCAAGGTTAGAAGGACCGATGCCCGTAAGCCCCGAGAAAATGCCCAACGACGGAACCCGCCAACTATTGCAATGGGGCGCATCGATTGTAGGCGCAGGCCTGCTGGCCTTGCTGCTGCTTCAAACACTGTTGGGTGGCTACTCGCCCACCGGCGCCAGCACCAACGCCGGCTGGTTCGCCCTCATCGTCGCTCTCACCTGCATCCCCTTCGGAGGGCTGTTGCTGGCGCTCGGCATAGCCAAATGGCTGCGCAACCGCCGGCTTGGTCGCATGCGATAGCTCTCTGCGCCACATACGAGGCAAACTCAGTATCGATGACAGTTTGACGCCGATCCCCCTCCAAAGCAATCGAATTTGCCTTCCTGGAGTGTGAATTAAAGGCAAATCGTGGGTCTGGCCGGTAAACTTTAGTCTAGTAGGGTAGATCCATGACTTCAGAAGCAGCGGTAATGAACCGTCAGGCCGATCGAACCATCCGCGCCATTTTTGAACATGCGGCCCGCATCGGCCGTGAGCAGGAGATTGATGAACTGGTCCGCCTGAACGCCGACTTTGCCCGCGATCTGATTCAAGCCGACCGCTGCAGCCTCTGGCTGATTGACGCCGCGAAGAACGAACTCTGGACGAAGATTGCGCATGGAGTGCCGCAGCTTCACATTTCCCTGGGCGAGGGGTTGATTGGAGCGTGCGTTCGCGACAACCAGGTTCTGTTGGTGAACAATGCGGCCCAGGACTCCCGGCTGCTGCGGAGCGTGGATAATGCCAGCGGCTACCGGACCGAGCAGGTTCTGTGCGTACCGTTACATGCTGAAGGCAGGGTGATAGGCGCTCTGCAACTGCTCAACAAACCTGCGGGCTTTACCGAGACCGACGTCGACCTTCTGGGATTGCTGGGGCACTTCGCGGCCAGCGCCATCGAAAGCGAACGGCTTCGCAAAGAAGCGGAGGGCGCGCGCCTGATGAAGCGCGAACTCGACCTGGCGCGCGAAGTTCAGGCACGCATGTTTCCGGATCGGCCAACCGGTCTGGACCGGCTTGGTTGTGTCGGCTTCTGCCGGCCCGCCCGCTCCATCGGGGGAGATTATTACGACCTCATTCCATTACCCGATGGGCAGTTTGCGCTGACCCTGGGCGATGTCGCGGGCAAGGGCATTCCAGCGGCCGTCATGATGGCCAGCATCCAGTCTCTGCTGCGTACCCTGCTCAAACAGGATGCAAACCACCTTGCCGCGATGCTGGCTGCGCTGAACTACACCGTGTATGAAACCTCGACGCCGGAGCGATACTCGACCCTGCTATGCGGCGTCATCTCCAGCGATCGCCAACGATTTTCCTATGTCAATGCGGGACACATTCCGCCGTTTCTCATCCATACGGACGGGCGTCTCGAGCGGCTGCCGGCTGCGGATTGCCCTGTCGCCCTGCTGCCGTCGATGAGCTATAACCAATCCACCGCGGCTCTTGAGCCGGGAGACACGCTGGTCATCGTTTCCGACGGCGTAGTCGAGGCGCGCAACCGTGCCGGGGACTTCTGGGAAGAGGAGGAAATTGAACGCGTCCTGCTCGCGAACTGTGGCGTTCCGGTCGATCAGTTGCCCGGTTTGCTCTGTGCCGCCGCTGACAATTTCGCCGCCGGCGCGGAACAGTATGACGATATGACCGTGGTAGCCGTCCGCGTAGGTTGACCGGCGGTGAAATGCCGCGAGGCCCCCGCAACCCCGCCTGCCTGGAGTCGCGAATTAGGGGCCCAATTTGCAGTTCATTACCGCCCGTAAGCGCACAATGACCTCATGAGTATGTATCCTCCGGCAAAGCCGGAGGCATTACGGCGGGCGGCCCCTCAAAGGGGCCAGTGCGTGATCCTTAACAGAGGAAAACCGCAGCCGAGGCCAACTTCACACCCGCGCCGTAGGCGGTCGCCGCGGCGAATCAGCCCAGCGCTTCACACACGCGCCGTAGGCGCACTGTTTGTTAGCCCAGCGCTTCAGCGCTGGGAAAGCACCCAAATACCCTGCCGGAGTCCCGTTAGGGACGGCGCTCACGTTCTCCGTCCCTCGAACTACTCCACACGAAGAATGAAGAATCGCAAACCAGGAGCGAATCCCGCAAATACCGCCGCCCCGGCAAAACCGGGGGTTCTCCCCTTTGAAATAGTCCATCGCCTGCCAGCCCCGCACTCAAAAAAGCGCCGCCAGAAACGTGTACCCCTACCCCCCTACCCCTGAAAATGAACCGATTTAGGGGCACTGACTCAACGTAGGTTGTTTGTAATAAGTCATATACAACACCAACTCATTCGCCAATAAGCGCATAAAAGAGCCATATTATGGCGCTTTTGCCCTGTTTTTCGGGTGCCTTTGGCGCAAATCCGCACTGAAATCGCCCAATTCCTGCCGATGCCCTTCAACCCGCCTTGCAGACAATGCCCGATTCTCGGGGAAGGTACGTCCTCCAGTTTATACTTCCAACATTGCGGAAAACCGGAGAGAGTGATTCCGGCGGCAGGCATGGCTGAATCGGCCGGCGAAGGCGCGTGGAAAGCGCCAAAACGAGAAACAGCTAAAATCGAGAGCGAAAACTGGAGTGCGGGAACATGGCAAGAAGCGTTAACAAAGTCACCCTCTTAGGCAACGTCGGCAAGGACCCCGAATTTCGTTCCACCCCCGGCGGCACCATGGTCGCCAATTTTACCCTGGCCACCAGCGATAACCAGAAAGACGCGCAGGGCGCCTGGCAGGAGCGTACAGAGTGGCACAACCTGGTCGCCTTCAAGCGGACCGCGGAGATCGTCCGCGACTATGTGAAGAAGGGCTCCAAGCTTTACATCGAGGGCAAAATCACCACCCGCAGCTGGGACGACAAGGAGTCGGGCCAGAAGCGCTATAAAACCGAGATCCTCGTCAACGAACTCGTCTTGATCTCCGGCCGCGACGACGCTGGCGGTGGAGGCGGTTACAGCCGCTCAGCCAGCTCGTCCAGTTCGTCGGCGGGTACCGATCAGCGCCCGTCCGCCGGCCACGACGACTACGCCCAGCAAGCCGAAATCTCCGACGACGACATTCCGTTCTAATTCGTTCGTTCGAAGCATTTTGCTGACTTATTTCTCGAAACACCCGGGTTCAGGGGGATATTCAGAAGCACCGCTACACCAGGGTGATACAAGAATGCCTCTTTTTCGCGCGATCAGGTCCATTCCAATTGCCCTTCGGAGCAGTTCCCTCGCTCGAAATGCCCTTTGGATCTCTGCCGGTCAGATTGTGTCCCTCGGTGTTCAGGCTTTGTCTTTCATCCTGCTTGCGCGGTTACTTGGCAGCAGGGAGTATGGGGTTCTCATTGGAGCCGTTGCCTTTGTGTCCCTCTTCAGTCAATACTCCGGCGCTGGCTCAGGTTCTGTTTTTTTAAGGTATGTCTCGGTTCACCCGGAGCAGGCAGCGGTGTACTGCGGTAACATGCTGCTATCGCTTGCAATCTTTGGAACTGCTTTGGTCGCCGTGGTCACGCTTGCGGCTCATTATGTTTTGAGTTCCACAACTCTCACGTTGGTTTTAGTCGTAGCTGTTTCCGACTGCCTCCTCCGCCAGATTGCTACCATGACTGCTCAAGTCTTCCAGGCCTTTGAGCACATGAAGATCACTGCATTCCTTACGTCCCTGACCAATTTCGCCCGCCTGGTCACCGTCTGCGCGATGCTGCTCGTTTACCACCAGGGAACGTCAACTCAATGGGCATGGGCTTCGGCAGGTGTATCTGCTCTGGCTGCATTCGTCAGTGTGGTTCTTGTTCGTCGTCAGATTCGAGGCGTCAGTTTTTCCTTTCCTTTGCTTAAGAAGCGTGCCGCGGAGGGATTCGGCTTCTCCTTCGCAGCTTCAACCAACTCCGTATACAACGACGTCGATAAGACCATGCTGAGTCATTACGGCATGAATGTTGCCAACGGTATCTATTCAACTGCCTACCGCGTCATCGATATCGCGACATTGCCTATCTGGTCGATATACACTTCCGCTTTGCCGCGCATGTTCCGCGAAGGCAGAACAGGTATTGAAGAAAACGCCAGGACCGCCAGAAAACTCCTGAGTTCCGGGCTCCTTGCCGGACTCGCAGCCTCAATCCTTTGCTATTTCTGCGCTCCCCTCGTGCCTCTATTGGCAGGAAGAAGCTTTGTTGCAAGTATCTCGGCTATCCGATGCCTCTGCTTGCTTCCGGTTTTTCGCGCATTCGCGCTCAGTGCGGGGGCAGGCCTTACAACATCTGGGAATCAGACGATGCGAACATCTGTCCAGGTGATTGCCGCGGCATTCAACTTCGGCGTCAACCTCTATCTCATTCCACGCTATTCGTGGCTGGGTGCGGCATGGTCGAGCCTTATGACAGACGCTTTCATGGGGATCGGAAACTGGCTAATCTATCTTCTGATCCGCAAGCGCTCGGCGCATGCCGTACCCATCGATGGTGTATAGAATGTCGAACGGCCGGTTCATAATCAGCGATTTTTCAATTGGATCATTTCGCGGCATGCCTCGGTTTATGTGGAATACAGGAGCCACTTCAAGAAGTTGAACAGTCGAACCTCTAGCCAACAATCGCTTAAACCTCGTGCCAACGTGCTCGGAGTCGGTATCAGCGCGATTACGATGGCAGAGGCTATCGACGAAACTGATGCACTCCTTCGAAGCAATGGTAAGGGGTACATTTGCGTGACCGGTGTTCACGGAGTCATGGAAGCCCAGGAAGATACAGAATTCCGCCGAATCCTAAACGAGTCGTTCCTCACTGTTCCCGACGGCATGCCAACAGTGTGGGTTGGGCGCCACCAGGGATTCGCTGTTGAACGCGTTTATGGTCCAGACTTCATGCGCGACTTTTGCAGGTTCTCAGTAGTGCGCGGCTATCGCCACTTTCTTTATGGAGGCAGCGATGGCGTGGCTCAATCGCTTAAGGTCGCCCTGGAACGGCTGATCCCCGGGTTGCTGGTTGCCGGGACATACACTCCTCCGTTTCGCCCGCTCGATGTGTCTGAGTTCAAAGACCTTCAGTCGATGGTAGAGCGGAGTCAACCCGATGTAATGTGGATCGGACTCAGCACACCCAAGCAGGAG
>JBEKZG010000002.1:0-29632 GCA_049510095.1 Occallatibacter sp. | reverse complement strand
CAATTCACATTAAAGTTTTTGTTTTGTTGGTGCCGGGAGGGGGGGTCGAACCCCCATGACCGCAAGGGCCGGCGGATTTTGAGTCCGCTGCGTCTGCCAGTTCCGCCATCCCGGCATGGAATGGGAATCCGCATTCAAGTATCGCACAGCCTCAGCTTCGACGCTATACTCCTGTTCCGCACCGCCGGCACGTTCCTGCCCGCCCGAAAGCCTGTTTACCCGGTGATTCGCCGGTTCCAGCGGTTAAAGTTCGAACCCGGTTTTCCACACACGCGTGGGTCGTTTTTTCAGGCGCGGCATAACGGAAGAAATCCGCCGTGCGGCAGTCAACGTGCGACAATGGAGGCAACCGTGATGAACATTGACGCCTCTGCAGTTGTTCCCGCACCCGTTACGGTAACCCCGCAGCTGCACAGCATCACCGCTGAGGAGTATGACCGCATCCTGGCCGCTCTCGGCCGCGTTCCATCCATCACGGAACTGGGTATCTTCAGCGTGATGTGGAGCGAACACTGCTCTTATAAATCCAGCCGCGTGCATCTCCGGCGTCTTCCCACCAGGAGCGCCCGTGTTGTCCAGGGCCCCGGTGAAAATGCCGGCATCATCGATGTAGGCGATGGCTGGGCCTGCGCTTTCAAAATCGAATCGCACAACCACCCCAGCTACATCGAGCCATTTCAAGGCGCTGCCACCGGTGTCGGCGGCATCCTGCGCGATATCTTCACCATGGGCGCTCGTCCGCTGGCCGTCATGGATTCACTCCGATTCGGGCCAATTGCTTTGAGCGATGACACCCTCTCAGACTCAGCCCAGCGACCGATCCTTCACGGGAATCACTCGATTGTCGAAGGTGTAGTCAGCGGAATCGCCGGTTACGGCAACTGTTTTGGCGTCCCCAACCTCGGCGGCGAAACCAAATTCGAGCCCTGTTACAGCGGCAACCCACTGGTGAACGCCTTCGCCCTCGGCCTCGTTCGCATCGACGAGATCTTTTACGCCAAGGCTTCCGGAACCGGCAATCCCGTGATCTATGTTGGAGCAAAGACCGGCCGTGACGGCATCCACGGCGCAACCATGGCCTCTGAAGAGTTTCACGCGGGCACAGAAGCCAAGCGTCCCAACGTCCAGGTCGGCGACCCCTTCATGGAAAAGCTGCTCCTCGAAGCCTGCCTTGAAGCCATGAAGACTGGCGCCATTGTCGGCATTCAGGATATGGGCGCAGCCGGACTTACATGCTCCACCTGCGAGATGGGCGCGCGCGGCGGCGTGGGCCTCGATGTTGAACTGGACCTGGTTCCGCAGCGTGAAACCGGCATGTCGGCATACGAAATCATGCTCTCGGAAAGCCAGGAGCGCATGTTGCTGGTCGCCATCGAAGGCCGTGAAGGCGAAGTCTTGAAGGTCTTCGAAAAATGGGGCCTCGATGCCGTTATTGTCGGCACGGTCCAGCCGCTGCCACGGCTCCGCATACGCCATCATGGCGAACTGGTCGCCGACATCCCCAACCAGTCTCTCACTGACGATGCTCCGCTCTATCACCGGCCCGTCGGCGTCTGGATGGCTCCCGTCCCGCTCGATCCGCCAGATGACGTCCTCGCCAAACTCGCCCAGGATCGTAACTACACTGAGGACCTGAAGAAACTCCTCGCCAGCCCCAATGTGGCTTCCAAGCGTTGGGTTCACGAGCAATACGACACCATGGTCCAGACCAACACTGTCATCGGTCCGGGCGGCGAGGCCGGCGTGATGCGGATCAAGGGTACGGGAAGGGCTGATGCGCTTGAGGGTCCACTTGGAGAGATCGGTCTCGCCATGGCTCTCGACGGCAACGGGCGCTGGTGTTATCTCGATCCCAAATTGGGCGCGATGCACGCAGTCGCCGAAGCTGCTCGCAAGGTCGCGATGACTGGCGCAGTCCCGGTGGCCGCTACGAACTGCCTGAATTTTGGCAATCCCGAAAAGCCCGAAATCATGGCCCAACTCTCTTCCGCCATCGACGGCATTGCCGAGGCTTGCACGGCCCTCAAAACCCCCATCACAGGCGGCAACGTTTCCCTTTACAACGAGACACGCGGTGAAGGCATCTATCCCACGCCCGTCCTCGGCATTGTCGGCATTCTGGAAGATGTGAACAAGACGGTCCCGGCGGAGTTCCAGAAGGCGGGCGACGCGATTCTGCTGCTTTGGCCAGTTCCGAAGGGCGAGGAGCCAAATCCGGAGCTTGAAGTTCCGTTCAAGCCTTTGCCGATGAGCCCCTACGTGATGCTTCCTGTCACTCTGCCCGCGCCTTTTCCCATCGCTTCCCCCCTCCCTGACCCAGTTACCGATGCTCCGGAAGACACAACGGAAACTACCGCCATGGACGTTGCGGCGTTTGGCAGCTCCGAATACGCGAAAGTAGTTCTCGGCGAGCTCTGGGGTACGCCGCCGTCGCTTGACATGGACGCCGAAGCCAGCCTTCATAAGCTGCTGGCCACGCTGGCCTGGCAGGGTCTTCTTCGTTCGGCCCGCGACATCTCCGACGGAGGCATCTCTGTTGCACTGGCGCAGGCGGCTTTTCCCAAGGGAATCGGGGCTGCCGTCGACCAGGAACAATCGCTCATGGCCCATCCCCTGTTTGGCCTTTTCGCCGAACCGGCGTCTAGAGTCCTCGTCAGTACCCATCCATCGAACGTCTCCGAAATTGAGAAACTGGCTGGCCAATACAGCTTCCTCGCCGCGCGCATCGGAACCACAGGCGGCGATCGGCTTGACATCTCCGTTTACGGCGAGCCCTTCATTTCCGCACCGCTGGCCAGTCTCCGCGAGATCTGGGCCGAATCCCTTGAAGCTGCCCTCCACGACGAGGTAACGGCATGACCCGGCGTCTCTATCAGGGCGTCCACGGCGTCGCCGACACTGAACCTCGGGCAGATTCCCTAGTCCCTAGTCCCTATTCCCTAGTCCCTGTCGCCGCAGGCGACACATTGCACGAAGAATGCGGCGTAGTCGCCATCCATGGCCATCCTGACGCCGCGCGCCAGGCCTATCTCGGCCTTTACGCTCTTCAGCACCGTGGGCAGGAGTCAGCCGGCATCGCTACGGCCGACGGCCAGCGTCTGGCCAACATCAAGGGCATGGGCCTGGTTTCGGAAATCTTCACAGACGATGTCCTAGCCAAGCTCCCCGGCTCCATGGCCATCGGCCACACGCGTTACTCCACCACAGGCGACTCCGCGCTGCTCAACGCCCAGCCCATCCGCGTCGACTCCACCAAGGGTCTCATCGCCATTGCCCACAACGGAAACTTGGTCAACCTCGGCAACGTGCGCGCCCGCCTTGAGCGGGATGGCGCCTACTTCCAAACCACTTCCGACTCGGAAATCATCGTCCAGCTCATCGCTCACTCCCGCGCCAACTCGCTCGTCGATGCCATCGCAGGCTCTCTTGCCCAGGTCGAAGGCGCATTTTCCATCGTCATGATGACCCGCGACCGCATCTTCGCCGCCCGCGATCCACGCGGCTTCCGCCCGCTTTCCATGGGCCGCATCCGTAACACCGGCGGACCTGACACCATCGTCTTCGCCTCTGAATCCTGCGCATTCGATCTGCTCCGCGCCGAGTTTGAGCGCGACGTCCTCCCCGGCGAACTGGTCATGGTCACCGCGGACGGCGTCACCAGCCGTCAATATGCCACGGGCTTCCCGCAGTCCAGTTGCGTCTTTGAGCACGTCTACTTCGCCCGTCCCGACAGCCGCATCTTCGGCCGCTGGGTCCAGGAGAGCCGCGACCAGATGGGCCGCCAGCTCGCCCGCGAGTCCGCCGTTCCCGCCGACGTGGTTGTCCCCGTCCCCGATTCCGGAGTAACCGCCGCCCTCGGCTATGCGGAGCAGGCGGGCTTGCCCTTCCGCATGGGACTCATCCGCAATCACTACGTTGGCCGCACCTTCATTGAGCCTGAGCAGCGCGTCCGCGACTTCGGCGTCCGCCTCAAGCTCAATCCCGTTCACAATCTCCTTGAAGGCAAGCGCGTCATTCTCATCGATGATTCCATCATCCGAGGCACCACAAGCCGAAAAATCGTCCGCATGGTTCGCGGAGCGGGCGCAAAGGAAGTTCATCTCCGCATCAGCTGTCCGCCGACCATCTCTCCCTGTTTCTACGGCGTTGACACACCCAGCAAGCGCGACCTGATCGCCGCTCAGAAGTCCGTTGAAGAAATCCGTCAGTTTATCGAAGCGGATTCGTTGGCCTACCTGTCTCTCGAAGGGCTGTTGGCGTCAGTCCAAAACCAGGAAAAATCGGGATATTGCACGGCTTGTTATACAGGCGACTATCCCACCCAGTGGGTCGACGTTGATGAGATTCTCCCGGCCGCAGTGAGCCTTTAGTATTCCACACCCGCGGGAGCCTCGCCTTCTTCGCGGCGCGCCCTCTGACCCCTGATCTCCAGCCTCTTCTCCTCCTTGTGCCACGAATCACAGGACGTTCACACTCCGGCTGTGATAGCATCCGCTTCTTAGCAGAAAGCGCCTCGCGGATTCATCCTCCGTTCATCCGCAAGGCGCTGGCCCGAGACCCTCTTCTATGGACGAGGTAGACGGCAGACCGGGACACGTGGCCCTTCATTTCGGCCACCTGGACGCCCCAAAGGACGCCCCCACACTGTCCCTGTGCCTCCCTCATCCCTCCCCAACGACTGTGCCCCATTCATCGCAGCCTCATCGCGATGAGTGGGATCGGCATCAAGTCCAGCGAACACCACGCAACCCCAGGAGAACTCCATGAAAACGTACCAGGGAAGTGAGATCCGCAACGTAGCTGTATTGGGGCATGCGCACAGTGGCAAAACCACCTTAATTGCCGCTCTGCTGCATGCCGCGAAAATGACCCCAACCCAGGGCCGCGTCGCCGACGGCTCGGCCGCTACCGCCTATGACGAAGAAGAGATTGCCCGCGCCACGACGATGCAGAACGCAGTCGCCTTTGCCGAGTGGCAAGGCGTCAAGATCAATTTTGTCGACACGCCCGGCTTCCACATGTTCAGCCACGAAGCCCGTGCCGCTCTGCTTCCCGTTGAAGCCGCCATCGTCCTCGTCAATGCCCAGAACGGCGTCGAATCCGTCACCGAGCGCGTTTGGAAATACGCTGAGGAAGCGAACATCCCGCGCGTGGTCGTTGTCAATCAGATGGACCATCCCAAAGCCGGTGGAGGCAGCGGATTAAGCGCCTTGATCGATGATATTCACGATCGCTGGGGACGCAATTGCGTGCCGGTTCAGCTGCCCATCTCGGATGCCCAGGGCTTTCACGGTGTGGTCGATCTGGTCACCATGGAGGCCTTCTCCTACTCGCCCGGAGGCGATGGCCGAGGCAAGATCGTCGAGATCCCCAACAACCTCGCAGTCGACGCGAAGGCCCGCCATGAGGCACTGGTTGAACTGGTGGCTGAGGGCAAAGACGAGTTGATGGAAGAGTTCTTCGAGAAGGGCACCATCCCCGAAGAACACCTGATCGCCGCCCTCCATGAGGCCATTCGCGAGGACCGCATCTTTCCTGTGCTCTTCTCCAGCGGCCTCTCCAACATGGCCACCGATCACCTGCTCGATTTTCTTAAGGTTTACGCTCCATCGCCGGTTGAGCGCGCTCCCGTTGCGGTTCGCGTCCCGGCGCTCGCGGCCGCGGGAGCGAATGGAGACGCAGGCGACACAGCCGACGCGGGTCTAACGTTCCGGAAAATCGATGACAAAGAGCCAGCGGGCATGGTGGTCTTTAAGACCATGACCGATCCATTCTCAGGGCGCATTTCGTTCTTCAAGGTCATCAGCGGAGTGGTCAAAAACGACTCTACCGTGGAGAACTACACCCGGCGTGGGCAGGAGCGGCTGACGCACCTCAGCGTGATGCAGGGCCGCAAAGCGGTTGAAGTGGCTGAACTGCACGCCGGCGATATTGGAGCGGTAGCCAAGCTGCGCGAAACCTTCACCGGCGATACGCTGGGGCAGAAGGGCGCCGAGATCCAGGTGGACCTGGTTGCCTTCCCTGAACCGGCCATGACTTACGCCATTGAGCCCAAGAGCCGCGCCGACGAAGACAAACTCGCGCCGGCCATTCACAAGCTCATCGAAGAGGACCGGCTGATTCGGTTCTTCCGCGACCCAATGACCAATGAGTTCCTGATTGCCGGCGCCGGCCAGCAGCACATTGAAACCATCGTCAGCCGGCTCAAGAAGCGCTATCACGCGGAAGTCACTCTCAAGGCCCCCAAGGTGCCCTACCGTGAATCGATTCGCGGCAAGGCGGAAGCGCAGGGACGCCACAAGAAGCAGACCGGCGGACACGGCCAGTTCGGCGATTGCAAAATTCGCATGGAACCGCTGCCGCGCGGGGGCGGATTCGAGTTTGGCAACGAAGTGTTTGGAGGCGCGGTACCTCGTAACTTCATTCCTGCCATCGAAAAAGGGATTGTGGAGTCGGCGGCGCGTGGTTATCTGGCCGGCTATCCCGTCGTCGACTTTAAAGCTACGGTTTTCGACGGCAGCTATCACGACGTGGACTCGAATGAAATGTCATTCAAGATGGCGGGCCGCATTGCCTTCCGCAAGTGCATGGAGTCGGCCAAGCCCTGCCTGCTTGAGCCTGTGATGAAGGTTGAGATTGAGGCTCCGGACGAGTTTGCCGGCGCGTTGATGGGCGACCTGAACGGCCGTCGCGGCCGCGTCGGAGGGATGGAGTCCAAGGGCCGGACCACGGTCATCAATGCCCAGGTTCCCATGGCCGAGATGCTCACGTACGGAACCATTCTGACCTCGATGACGCAAGGCAAGGGAAGCTACCGGATGGAGATGGATCACTACGACATCGTCCCGCAGCTGGTAGCCGAAAAGATATTAGCCAACGCCAAACGCCCAGTGGAGGAAGAAGAAGAATAACGATCGCATCGTGCAGAGGAAAAACCTCGGTGGGTCGATTGCAGGCCCCACCGAGGTCAACCCCAAAGCAGCGCAACTTCCGAAGCAGCGTCGGCCTCCCGGCTGTAGCGCGGAGATCCCCGTCCGCGCTCGGGTAACCGGAGTAAAATCACGCCATGGCGCAAGAATATTCTTTCGCGCTCCTCCACGGCGCAGCGCAGCCACGTTACGGCGAAGTCCATATTCGCAACCGCGGCCGCCTTCCTCACTGGGAAAAAGAAGAACGCCTTTACTTCATCACCTTCCATCTCGCTGATTCGCTCCCCCATTCCGTGGTTGCGAAAATCGCTGAACGCCACCAACTCCTCGCGACCGCCAAACAAGACAATGCCAATTTGCTTCCCGAGCAGAAAGCATTGCTCGCCGGCTATAGCCAAACGCGCATCGAAGAGTACTTCGACCGCGGGGCCGGCTCGTGCGCTTTCAACGATCAGAGCATTGGCGGAGCCATGGCTGCGGCCCTGCGCTTCCGCGAGGGAATGCATTACAGGCTTCTCGCCTGGTGCGTCATGCCCAACCATGTTCACGTGGTGGTGAGACTCTTCCCAGGCCAGGAACTTGCGAAGGTTGTCAAAGCCTGGAAGAACTTTTCAGCAAAAGCCGCAAACCAGGCGCTTGGACGCAAAGGCCGATTCTGGCAGCGAGAGTATTACGACCGCTTGATCCGCGATGGAGACGAACTTGACCGCGCCATCCGCTACGTCGTCGAAAACCCGGCCAAAGCAGGACTGAAGGACTGGACCTGGGTCTGGAGCGCGGGCTGGGAAGCCCGCGCCACAGCCGGCCAGGAGGCCGGCGCTACAAGTTCGTAGCAGCGCAAAGTAGTGTAGAGGCGCAAAGTAGCCCAGAAGCGCAAAGTAGCGCCGGCCTCCCGGCCGGCTGTAACGCGGACGTCCTCGTCCGCGTCCGGAAGAATGCTAATCTGAATTCTGAGATGCGGAAGTCCACAAACCCCAACCGGCCGCTTCCCTTTTCCCATCCAGCCGTGCGCGCCTCAATCTCGACTGCGATCAGCCTCCCAGTCTCCGCATCAACTGCGCATCCGTCAGAACCTCGATCCGGCAGCTTGCCAGAAAGATGGAAGCTGGCGGAGTAAAGAAGTCCTGATCAGTCCTGATCACTAGTGCAAATCAGATCCGCCTCACCGTTCAATGCCGTTTGCAGAACGAAAATGTCGTTGCGGTCGCGTATGGGAGCACGGGTAAAAGGATCGAGCGCAACCATCTCCGCCGCATCCCGCAGCCAGCCCGTGAAACTGTAGACAGTTTCTTCGCTCTCTCCGTGAACCGCCATAAGCCGGGGATAGCGAAGCACCCTCGCCACTTCGGAGAGCATTTCATTCGAGAGAATCAGCGTATGGCCGCCGGAAAGAATCGCCAGCAACAAATCGTGCGCAAGTCCCTGGGAACTCACAAACGACCGCACCAGAATGTTGCTGTCGAAGACGGCTCTCAAGGAACAGGCGTGTATTCCGGACGCTCACTGCGAAGGGCTTCCACGAGCGCGGCCTCGCATTCTTCATCGGAAACGCCTGCTCGTGGACGATCGCTCTGCTCCAGAAACATGCGCAGCTTCTCTGTGGCGGCGTGCTGCTTCGCCGACTCGATCTGCGGGGGCGCAAACGCGCGAAGGCTGATGGCTTCGGCCTCAAGAATCTGCCGCCCAAGGATCTGTTCGAGCACGGATTTTTGCGCAGGCGATAACGCCCCGGCATTCAAAATCATCGGCAATCCGCCCTTTCGTAAAGGGCCAGCTTGAATAATTCTATGCCGATTCGTCCTCGGGAACCAAAAGTTCATGAGGCAGGCGGTCCGCTCACCCATCACTCCTCACCCAGGCGGAAGCGCGCAACTGCCCCTCTCGCGCCCAATTGGTCCATTTCAACCAGATCGACTATAATTCTGGTTGAAACGCCGGGAGGGCTCCCATGGCTCAATGGCAACTCCAGCAGGCAAAGACGCGCCTGAGCGAGGTCATCGAAGAGGCTCACACTAAAGGCCCGCAAATCATCACACGCCATGGCGCGGAGCGGGCCGTCGTCCTCTCCATCGGCGATTATCGCGCCCTCGTTGCCCACAAGCCCAACCTCTTCGAATATCTCCTCGGAGGGCCAAAGGTGGACGACTTCGAGATCGAATACAGTCGCGATACGGGCCGAGAGGTTGAATTGTGAGCGGGCAGCTCCGCTATCTTCTCGATACGAACTTCATCAGCGAGACCCGCAAGCCAAGACCCGACCCCGGTGTTCTTGCTTTCCTCAAATCGAATGACCCTGATTCCGCCTTTATCAGCGTTCTCACCCTGGGCGAACTGCGCAAGGGCGTCGCCGCGAAGAGGCTTAGAGACCCCGACGCGGCCGCGCGGCTGGCTGCGTGGGTGGATGGCCTTGAGCTAAGCTTTGCCGACCGGATACTTGGCATCGACACGGCTGCTGCCAGACTGTGGGGAGAATGGTCCGTGGAGCGGCCACGGCCTGTCGTGGACACTCTGCTGGCGGCAACCGCTGTGCTGAATGATTTGACGCTGGTGACAAGAAATCCTCGCGATGTCCGCGGCATCCCCGTGAAATTTCTCGATCCATGGACGGAGTAGAGCCGGGTGCACCACACCCAATCATTCCCGAAACACAGAGAGAGCAACCTACCCAGGCCCTGAATGCCGAACCTTCCATTGAACAGGCTTGGCAGCGGGCCTTCCCCTGGTCCCTGGTAGTCCCTGCCGCTGCACTTACAGTCGAAAAACGTCGATAATTTATCTGCCGTAATGCACCAAAATCGCCCAAGCCCGTGCCAGTCCACAGTTTCACATTTTCACTTGGGTAATTCTTGGGTAATTCTATAGTTAGATTGCCATCGATTTTGGGTAATTCTCTAGTTAGCTTTCCCTCCATTTGGTCCAATTCCCAACGAACCAAATGCCCTTTTTAGGTTGTCCGCATGGTTATTTATCCGGTCTTTTTCTTTACTTCTAAGCGAACATATTGTGCCTTTCACACACCCTCCAGGCCAACATTCAGCGTTATCTTTCTAACCTTCCAGACCAACATGTTTATGAGCTCGCTTCGGTGATTTCAGTTCTACTCATTTGTCTTCCGCAAGTGGCGTGCGAGGGACCATTTGAGCTCTTCGATACCCTGGCCGGTTACGGCGGAGATTTCGTGAAACTCTAACTTCTTTCGTTTGATATGCGTACGGAGTTTTTTGAGCTTGTCGGGGTTGGCGCTGTCAATCTTGGTGGCAGCCACGATCATAGCCTTGTGGGCCAGTGGGTAGTTGGGCTGGGTCGCTTTGTTGGCGTCGTCGGAGAAGGGATCGGGGTCGTTGAGATTAGTGCTGCTGGTAAAGTTAGCCAGCTCGTTGTTGATAACCTTAAAGTCTTCAACGGGATCTGGGCGTCCGGAGGCGTCGCTCACGTCGACCAGGTGAAGTAAAAGACGGGTGCGCTCAATGTGGCGGAGAAACTGAGTGCCGAGGCCCGAGCCGAGGTGTGCGCCCTCAATGAGGCCGGGCATGTCGGCGACCACGTAGGATTCCCGATCAGGCTCCTCGCCGACGGTGACTACACCAAGGTTGGGTTCGAGGGTAGTGAAGGGGTAGTCAGCTATTTTGGGTTTGGCGGCGGAGATGCGAGAGATGAGCGTGGATTTGCCGGCATTGGGGAAGCCGACCAGTCCCACATCGGCTAGAAGCTTGAGCTCAAGACGGAACAGGCGTTCTTCGCCTGTGCGGCCGAGTTCGTGCTCACGCGGGGCCTGGTGGGTGGGAGTGGCGAAGTGCTGGTTGCCTCGGCCGCCGCGACCGCCTTTGGCGATGACAACACGGTCATCCGGCGCCTCAAAATCATGGATGAGCTCCCCAGTCTCCTGATCGTAAAGTGAGGTGCCGACGGGGACTTGGAGGACGATCGAATCGCCATCGAGGCCGGTGCAATTGGAGCCCATACCGTGCTGGCCGCGCTTGGCTTTGTGTTCGGGGTTGTAGCGAAAGTGGATGAGCGTGTTGTGCTGCTGGGAGCTGACCATGACGACATCGCCGCCCCGGCCCCCGTCGCCGCCGGAGGGTCCTCCGCGGGGGACGAACTTCTCACGGCGGAAGGCCATGCAGCCGTTGCCGCCGTCGCCGGCTTTGACGCGAATTTTTGCTTCATCAATGAACATAAGAGACAGTTGTCAGTTATCAGTTGTCAGTGGGCTAGTGTGCTGAGCATC
The DNA here is from genome assembly GCA_049510095.1 of Occallatibacter sp. Classification (GTDB taxonomy): domain Bacteria; phylum Acidobacteriota; class Terriglobia; order Terriglobales; family Acidobacteriaceae; genus Telmatobacter. The sequence goes on along the minus strand of JBEKZG010000002.1, from coordinate 18,475 downwards.
ACACAGGTTGCAGGCCGTCTACTCAGTTTACCGAATGGGGCCTAGAATCATAATCAACTTCACTTTTGTTGCCATTTTGGGACTCAGGGAAAACGGGCTTTTACGAAGGCCCGGGCTCGTGAGCCCTTCCGGCTCTGGAGCAGAACGGGCCGGAGATGAGCGTTTTACACAGTTTCCCACGGTCTGCCGCGAGCGAGCTACTCGATGGCAGGGGCTAGAAAAAGATGGGTAGGGGTCTTGACGGCGCTTCTGATGGCGGCGGGCGCGCTGCATGCTGTCTGGGGACAGACGGTGCCGGGGACCATCGGACATATCGCGCCTGAGCGCAGTCATGAAATCAACAGGATAGATGGGGCTGCGGTTGCCAGTGGGTCGATTGCGGGCAGGTTGACGGACCTGCGATCCGAGCCGCTGGCTGGGGCTACGGTGGTGGTTCGGAACGACGCTACAGGGGCAACGCAGCGAACTACTACTGCAAAGAATGGGAGCTACAGATTTCACGGGCTTGAGGTTGGCGAGTACTCGCTGGAGGCGGAAAGCGAACGGCTTGAGACGGGGCGGCTGGACGGGATTGTCGTAGCCGCTGGGCATGAGGTTCGGGTGCAGACGGCTATGGAACTCGTGCCGGCTGAGCCGAAGGCGAATCCAGGGAAAGATCTTGTGATCGAGCGGCAGACTCCGGTGGAACCGGTTGGCAGCCGGCAGCTCACGGCGAGGAATGGCCTGGTGGCTGGTCCATATCTGGCTAAAGCGGCGCGGGAAGCGCCAGAGCCTGCAACCCCCAAAGTGACAGCGGAGCTGATGGAGGAACCGCTTTCCCAATTGACGGTGAGTGGGCGGCAGGTTGTTCAATTTAAGTGGGAGATGCCTGCGGTGATAGCCCAAGTGCTCCACGCCGGGGATGCTGCTCTGGCCGCCGAGATGCCTGAGATCCGGGCGGAGCTGGCTTTGGAGCCGTTGCAGGGTACGGCGTTGAGCGGAAGCGCGTTAAACCCTCGGGAAGTGACGCAAGCGGAAGCTAGAGCGGGGGATATGGATCCGGTATCGCCGGCGGTGACTACGACTCTGGGCTCCGAGCAGGTGCAGGGGTTGCCGGCGAGCGGACGCCGCTGGCAGGACTTTGTGCTGGATACGCCGACGGCCGCGGCTTCGCCGGGAAGCGGGTCGCAGCTTTCGCTGCGCGGTGCGGGACAGGTGCCGGCAGATATTAGCGTCGACGGGGCGAGTGCGCGGCTTGCATTTGGCGGGAGTGGTTCTGGGTCTCAGTCCGCGATTGGAGGCGGGGCTGAACCGAGCGGAATGGGCCAGGCGTGGGAAGGTGGACGGGGGGCATCGGTCATTGCCGAGGCTGCGATCCGTGAGGTGCAGACAGTTGCCGGAAATGTGCAGGCCGAGGGAGCGGGCGCGGCCGGCGGCCGAATGAATGTGGAGACGGAGCGAGGGGAAAAGGGGCTGCACGGGCAGGGGTTTCTGTTTGACCGGCAAAATGTTTGGGGGGCGCGAAATCCATTCACCCAGTGGATCACCGAAACAACACCGGCGGTGCTTACATACAATCCGTCTGGGCCCCCGCTCTCTGTCCCGGTTTTCGATAATGGACTAAACGGCCCTCCGGAGTCCTATACCCCTCCGGATCATGAAACGGTCTTGGGCTTGGGCGTGGGTAGCCAGATCAGGCGGGAGAAGCTGTTCTGGTTTGCGGCTTTGGATAGCTACAGCCGCAACGATCCAGGGATGGCGATGGTGAAACATCCCTACCTTTTGCAGACTCTGAGCCCATGCGTGAACGCCCCATGTAACCAAACGACCGGGTTCTTTGCTCAACCCAGCGACGATGAGGCGCAGGTGCTGAGCGCGCGGCTCGGGTTGGGCAGCGCCAATCCCGTGGTGGAGGGTCTGGGAGCCTATTCCCAGATGTTAGAGACCCTGGGCGGCCTGCTCGGGCCGTCACCGCGGACGGCCGCACAGTGGGTGGAATTCGGGCGCATGGATTGGCAGGCGGCGGAGAGACACCGCTTCACGCTGGAGGGGATTGGCGCCACGTGGGATTCTCCTGGCGGAGGGCTGACCGGAGTCTCAGAGAACTACGGCAGCCACAGCTTCGGATCAAGCAAGGCCAGCGAGGAATGGCTGCTGGGGCGCTGGGAGGCGTTTCTTACGCCGAATCTGCTGGCTGTGACGCAAGGCTCGGCGGGGAGGAACGTCCTGAGCGCGCTACCGGAAACGCCTTCGCCTTTCGAGCAGACGTTTTTGGGTCCGAGCGTATGGGGACAACTGCCGCAGATCGTGGTGGACAATCGCTACGGATTCACGATCGGAAATCCGTCGCGGTTCGGACAGGGCAGTTACCCGGATGAAAAGCTTTATGAAGGGCAGGAAATGCTGGACTGGGCCCGCGGGAACCTGCTGGTGAAGGCTGGGTTCGACCTAAAGCATAACGCAGATGCTACCGGCCTGCTGCGCAACCAGACCGGGACTTATTCGTATTCGAACGTAGAGAACTTTGCGTCGGACGCGCTGGTATTTGCGGCGTATGGGGTTGGCGGCGAGCTAAACGAGCTTAACCAGCACAATTGCGACGCGACCGGCAAGGTGTGGCGGGACTCGGCGGGAGGACTGCGGGGACTAGGTGACTTGCCATGCTATGCCTACTATTCGCAGACCATGGGGCCGACGAACTGGCATTTGAGCACCAACGACTGGGCCGGGTTCGCGACTGCGCAGTGGCAGCCGAGAAAGCTGATGGTGGTTTCAGCCGGGCTGCGCTGGGAGATGGAGCAGATGCCACCGACGATTGCGGCGCTGTGGCCGCCTCCCATTCTGCCGAACGCTTCTGCCGGATCTCAGGCTCCGCGGGGCCTCCCGAGTATGGGAGACAGCTGGGGTCCGCGAGTGGGCCTGGCATTGGGCAATTCGGAAGGCCACTGGCCGGTGTTTCGGCTCGGTTACGGAGTGTATTACGGACGCACGGAGAATGCGACGCTGGAGACGGCGTTGACGCAGACCGGCTCGCCAAACGGAGACCTGAACTTCTTCATGCGGCCCACGGATGACTGCCAGAACTGCGCCGGTGGCGCGCCACCGTTTCCGTATGTGCCGGCTGGTGAGCCGCTGAGCATGGTGATGCCGGGGGCGGTAGAGTTTGCGCCGAATTTCCGCAATCCCGAGATACATCAGGGCGTGGCGGCTGTTGAAGAGAGACTGCCTGGCCGCGTAGAGGTGACCGCCAGCGCGATGGTGAGCCTGGGGCGGAAACTTCCGGTCTCGATCGACACAAACTTCGACCCGGCGGTGAACCCGGGAACGATTACTTACGGAGTGGTGGACGGAACGGGCATGGGGCCGATCAAGACAGCGCAGATTACGGTTCCGTTCTATGCTTCGTGGTCTGGGGCGAGTTGCCCTGCCGGTGCGCCGCCGAACATCGCTGGCCAGTGTGGGCGCGCCAACGCGAGTTTTCAGCAGATTACGGAAGTTATGAGCCGGGCTAACTCGACTTACGAGGCAGCTATGCTCAAGATAAGCCGTTTTGGGCGCAAGGGATTGAGTCTCCATGCCCACTACACTTATGCGCATGCGATGGACTGGAATCCCAACGAGAGCACCACGGTGGCCGGCAGCGACGTGCTGGATCCGGAGCATTTCAGCGAAGAGTACGGGACCAGCGACTTGGACATGCGGCACTCGGCCGCGGTGATGGCCGTTTGGCAAGCGCCGTGGAAACTTCACGGGGGAGTGGGGCGCGTGACGAACGGTTGGATGCTGTCAGGGATTGGGCAATTCCGGAGCGGGCTGCCGTTTACGATGCGAACTTCAGGCTCGCTGGCAGAGGAGTTCAATGCGGCGACGGGCGCAGCGATTGTAGGGCTGGCGCCGGGGATGAACGGGTCGGGCGGAGACAACCGCGTCTATGGCGTGGGGCGCAATACTTACCGCTATCCGGCGACGTGGAAAGCGGATATGCGGCTGGGCAAGAGCTTTGACCTGGGAGCGATGCGAAAGCTGGAACTGCTCGCGGAGAGCTTCAACCTCTTCAACCATCAGAACGTGACCGAGCTGGAGACGACGGGCTATTACCTGGGGCCGGGCAGCCTGGACGGAACGCCGCCGACGCTTACTTTTCTTTCCGGGCTGAAGGCAAATACTACAGCGTTCGGAAAGCCGTTGAATGTGAACGCGACGGATTCTTACCGGGAGCGCCAGTTGCAGGTGGGAGTGCGGGTGAGGTTCTGAGGGTTGCCCAGCACGCCCAAGTCAGTTCACGGCGGTTGCGCGTTTGCTTTCTACATTGCAGGCGGACTGGTGGCGATGACTGTGCAGGTTGCGGCGAGCCGCCTACAGGTTGTAAACGGATTTCAAGACGTCGGCAGGATACCTTACGAGGCCTCCATTCGGGCCGTTCCACGATCGTCTGTCGTAGTAGTAGTACCAGGGAACCCCAGGAAAGTAGTGTTTTAGCATGGGGGCGCACATTATGGGACAGGGGATCCGTTCGGTGAAGATCCGGAGCACTTGAAACTGGCGCTTTGTACGGAACCATTCGCCGGCTTTCATCTCAGAGTGGATTCCAACTTCAGCATCCGGTGTTTCGGCCGGCCCGAATTGTTGTGTCAACTCCTGGATGGTGGTGTTCGGGTTCACCTTAACGCCTATCTTTCCATTTTGGTCCCGATACAACCAAGCGGTAACATTGATGCCGCCAAGGAGCTTTGGGGTGGTGAGCGGGGGAGCGTTGTGGAGACGGAAATCCAGTGCTGCCTGCGGGAGGCGAGGATCGCATTGTGGGGCAAATCTGGGGAGCGACGTGGGAGTCTTCGGCGTCTTGCTCTCCAATCTCGGGCGTATGATACCACCGGCTCTTTTCAGTAGTGTAGGGCCGGGAATTTGACGGGGCGCGAAGTTTCACAGCGGTTCCCCAGTTTGCGTAGAGCCTCCAGGTTCGTGCAGAAGACATTTATTAAAAAATGAGCTACTGAACGGCAGTGGGTCGCTTATACAGCAACGAGAGAATCACTTTGTTTGCAATTGAAGACGGAGGCGGTTGTGCCGATTCACTTGAGGCCGCAAGAGGGCTCTTGGGCGGCGGTTTTGCCGTCGAGGCGGAAGCAGGTTATGCCGTGGATGTCTGTGCGGAAGGTGCGGACGTGAGCGGCTTGCAGCTCTTCGAGCACTTCCTGGCTGGGATGGCCGTAGCGGTTGCGCAGGCCGCAGGAGATCACGGCCCACTGCGGGGCTACCCGGGCGAGGAACTCCGGGCGCGTGGAGGTGTGGCTGCCGTGATGGCCGACTTTGAGGAGCGTGCTCTGGAGACCCGGCTCGGCAAGCATGGCGTCCTCGATGGGGGATTCGGCGTCGCCTTCAAGCATGACGGAAGTTGCGCCATAGGTCATGTGCAGGACGAGTGAGTCGTTGTTGGTGGGCTCGGGGCCGGGCTGGTAGCTCGCGAACGGAGCGAGGACGGCTATCTGGGTTGTGCCGAGAGTGAGCGCGTCCCCGGCGCGGAACGAGCGGACGCGGACGTGGAGGCTGGCGGCTTCATCGAGCAGAGTGTTGTAGGCGCCGAAGAGCGGGTTTTTCCCTACCCATAACTCAGCGGGATGGAAGTTGCGGAGGATGGCGGGCAAGCCTCCCATGTGGTCGGAGTGGGCATGGGTGAGGGCTACAACATCGAGATGGCGGATGCCGCGCGACCAAAGGACTTCAGAGACTACTTCTTCGCCAATGTCGAATTCCTGCGGAGCCTGATGCGGACCGCCTCCGAAGCCGCCGCCATCGACGAGAAGGGTCTTGCCGTCGGCGGTGATGAGAAGGATCGAGTCGCCCTGGCCTACGTCAATGGCTTCCACTAGCAGCGCGTCGTGGGGGTGGGCGACGGGACGAGGGGCGACGGCGACGAGGGCCGCGAGGACGAGGGCGGCCCAGGCTTTGCGGCCGGACGACGAAGCTCTCATGATTCGGGAGACGATGGACTGTATTGCTTCCCACCCATTTCGTAAAAATCGCGAACCGGGTGGGGCACCGAGTTTGTTGCGCCGATTGTGTGGAGTATTTGGGGCCAGGGTGCGATGGGCCAGCGCGATGGATGCGGCCAGCGACAGGACGAAGACGGCGGATTGCCAGAGAAGTGGGGCGGGGACGCGGATGTCTCCGAAAGCGAATGAGCCGAAGAGACGGATCATGCCGGCGCCGAAGTGGAGCGGCAGGGCGACGAGCATGGCGGGAAACACCGCGGCCGCTGGCCAGACGAGGGCGACCAGGAGGGTGGCGAGCGCAGCGGGCAAGAGGATGAGCAGCAGGGGAAGGATGAGCAAGTTGACGGGCAGTGCAAAGAGGGTGATGCGGTGGAAGTAGAGGGCCATGGGGAGGGTCATGGCCAGTTCTACTACGCATGAAACGACCAGCAACTCGCCGACACGAAGGACAAAGCGGACCGCGAAAGGAAAGATGCGCCAGGCGATGCGTGGGCTGAGGGCGGATTGCAGCGCGGAGGCGAGCATCCTCAAAGTAACGCGAAACTGCGCGATGGGCGGGGAGAGCTTAGCGTCGATAGCGATGAGACGGAGGTCGCGGGTTGCGTTGAGATAGGAGTGGATTGAGCTCTCGAGCAACGGAGCGGCGACCCCGGCGATGGCGACGACCGCGAGCAGCGTCATCTGGAAGCTGGAGTCGAACAGGCTGCGCGGGCTGATGGCGAGCAGGCAAAGTGCGGCAAAGCCAATGGTGTTCAGCGTACTGTGTTCGCGGTAAAGAAGCCGGGCGATGAGATATAGGGTAACCATCCAAAGGGAACGCTGGACGGGGGTGGCGAAGCCGGTGAAGAGGGCGTAGGCGAAAGAGGCAAGGAGGGTAAGGAGGGTGGCTGGGATGCGGGGAAGGCGAAGGCCGCGGGCGATCCAGAAGATGAATCCGGCGACGATGGCGAGGTGAAAGCCGGAGACTACCAGCATGTGAAAAGAGCCGGTGCGCTCAAAGCCGACGCGCAGGGAATGGGTGAGGTAGGTGCGGTCGCCGGTGATCGTCGCGGAGAGCATGACGGCATCGTCCTGGGTGAGGCGCAGGAGAGCGGGCAGGCCGCGCATAGCGGCGGGCAGGGCAAGGATGCTGGCGCTGGAGGCGTGTTGGAGTGTGGCGATGCGGCACGACAGAAAACGGCCGGGTGTGCTTCCAAGGCGATTGACGCGGTCCATGTTGACGGTTGCGGTTGAGGTGATTCCCTGATCGACGAGATAGTCCTCGCGGCTCCAGACGCCGGGGTCGTGGTACACCTCCGGCTGCAGCAGACGAACGGTGGCGCGGATACGGTCGCCGCATTGGAGGGGCTGCGGGGTGAGTTGGGCCGGATCGCTTGCCGGCCATCGGACTGTGAGGCGGACGGCGCCTGAGACGGGGGTCTGGGTGTCCGCGGAGTCGCTCACTACTTCGAGGGTGGATATGCGCAGGTCAATACGCTGCGAAGGCTGTTGCCCGGGTTCGGAGGTGTTGGACTCGGCGGGATCTTTCAGGTTTTGTTCGGCTTCGCCGTGCATCGGGCCGGCATCGACGACGGTGCCTTCGACTGTGCGCAGCAGGCCGTCAGAGAGTCCCGCAAGTGCTGGCGCGGGGATGGGGTGGGGTTGCATCCATGCGCACCATGCGCCGAGCAGGAGCCAGAGGATGGCCGATGGGGCCCACGCGATGCGTTGCGCGCGATGGGCAGCAAAGGCGCAGAGAGCGGCGACCAGCAGCAGCGCGATGAGGACGAAGCTAGGGCGCAGCCAGATCCAGTTTGTAACGGCAACGCCTGCGGCAAAGAGCCAGGCCGCATGAAAGAGAGGGACCACATTCAGGCCAGCGGCGGCGGGTGCGGAGGAGACCTGGCCGGAACTGGCGGGTTGGTTTTGCATCGCGACAGAAGAGAGGCAACGAGCTATGAGTGCGAAGGGTAACGCATTCCTCGCGTGAATGTCTGTAAGGGAAAATACAGGCAGGTTTCTCTCAGCTAGAAGAAACAGACGTCCCGGAGAATCAGCGGCGCAGGTGGACCACTGTTTCCAGGTGGAAGGTTTGAGGAAAGAGGTCGGCAAGGGTGATGGACTGAATTTGATAGCCGCCGGCGATAAGGGCCAACAGGTCGCGTGCAAGGGTCGCGGGGTCGCAGGAGACATAAACGAGCGCTGGGGCGGCGATGGAGATGAGTTGCGCTGTGATTTCCGCGCCGAGGCCCATGCGTGGAGGATCGACCACGATCAGGTTGGGACGGTCGTCCTTGCGGCTTCGGCGGAGAAAGTCGAGGGCCGTGGAGGGCGCGGCTGTTGCCGCGGCGCCGTGGAGGTTCTCTTCAAGGGCGTTGATGGCGGATGGCGCGGATTCGACGGCGACGACGTGGGCGAAGGTGGAAGTGAGCTGGCGGGCGAAGAGTCCGACACCGGCAAAGAGATCCCACGCGATCGAGCCCGAGTGTGAGGCGGTCACCTGTTCCACGAGAGCGTCGATGAGCCAGCGGTTGACCTGAAAGAAAGCCCCGTGATCCACGCGATAGTCGAAACCGGCGGCGCGGTAGCTGAGTGAGACTGCGCCCCATTGAGCTACGGTGCGGGGCTGCTCTCCTGCACGGCCTTCGGCGACAAGCTCCGCGCCTTTGAACTCGGGAATGCGTTCGCAGACGGCGTTTGCAAAATCGTCGAAACGAACTTTGAAGTGGTTGCGCGTGTAGATGCCGGCCAGCAATGCGGTTTCATCAGCGTTGCAGAAGAGGGAAAGCTCGCTGGGGCGCAGGGCTGAGGTAAATTTACGGGCGACTTCAGCGAATGCCTGTGCAGCTTCAACTAACAGGGGCGCGGCGATGGGGCACTCTTTCACGGGAACCAGACTGTGAGAGCGGCGTCCGCGATAGCCGGGGTTACCCGCGGAGTCAAAGGCGAGGCGGATGCGATTGCGATAGGCCCACGCCTGGGAAGGAAGGGTAGCTGACAGGACGTGGATCTGTTCCGGCGGTGGGACGCCAGTTCGAGTGAGGGTTTCGCGCAGGATGGCCTTTTTGAAGCTGAGTTGGGTTTCGTAGTCCACGTGCTGATACTGGCAGCCACCGCAGATGCCGAAGTGAGAGCACGCGGGCGCAATACGCTCGGGCGCGATGGTGACGATCTGTTCAGCTTCGGCAGTGGCGTAGCCGCGCTTGTCGTCAATGATCCGTATGCGCGCCTGCTCGCCGGGCAAGGTGAGCGGAACAAAGACGGCTTTGCCTTCCACGCGTGAAAGGAAAGCTCCGCCATAGATGGGCTTGATGACCTCGACGAGAGGGAGGCCGGCGTCGTCACGGTCTGTATTGTGATGAGGCCCCCGCGCCGATTGCGCTGGTTTTGCCTTCTGTCGCTTCATTGCTGGCTCATGTAGAAGAGGCTGAGGCGCGGCAGGCCATAGTGGACGAGCAGTTGTTTCTGGACAAACTGTTGTTCCACCTGGCGTATTTGCACGGCGCCCATCTTGCTGCGATAGGGAGCCAGTTCGCGCGCGGCGTGTTCCTTGAACGCAATGAGGAGGTCTACAGGCGCGGCAGTTTTCAGCGCATCAAATAGCTTTTCTTCGAGGACGGTGAGTGTTCGTTCGAGGGCTTCTAGATCGTGAGTCGCTGGGTTTTCCGGATTGGTTGTGCGGATTTCGGCGGCCAATGCGCGAATGCGAATTGCGGTTGAGGTGCAGGCTTCGGGGGCGACTGTTGTCGCATCGAGTGCGGCAGCGGCCGCTTCAAGATGCGTGGCGACGCGCTCATGCTCGAAACCGGATTCGCGGGGTTCGGATTTGGCAGGGGTTGTACCTGCGGCGGCTTCGCGCAGCTCTTCGGCTGCTTCCATGACGGCCTGGGCGCACCAGGCAAGGCCGTTTATCTTCCTCATGCGTGCCTTCTTCTGGCGGGCTTCGTATTTGTCAAAGGCCGCGTCGATCCCGCGCAAGGCGGCTTCAAGAGGGATGCCGGCGTCGCGCCATGTCTCGATGAGAGCCCAGTCGAGGGTGGAGAGCAGCAGAAGCGAGCCTCGCCGCTGCTGGAAGCGGTCTTCGATTTCGGTGAAGTAGTTGAAGTAGTTGAGCACAGTGGCCAGTGAACGAGTGAAAAGGTGAAGAATTGAACAAGAACAGTGAACTGCGAACAGTTAATGGTATCTCGCTGTCATGAACCCAGTCCCATGAACTGGACAGCGCTAGTGAGCGCGGCTGCGCGGGCGGGGGGTGCGGTTGCGCTCGAAGAGAATGAGCAGGCCGTCGAGGGTAAGCATGTCGTCGATTTCGGAGATGAAGCGCGAGTCTTCCGAGATTTGGCGGGCCAGGCCTCCGGTGGCGATGACTTTGGGCTGCGCGCCCAACTCGGCGTGTCTTAACTCGTCAATCATGCGCTCGATGATGCCGTCAACGAGGCCGATGTAGCCGTAGTAAAGGCCGCTCTGGAGGTGGGTTACGGTGTTGGTGCCGATCACTTTGGCGGGGCGCTTGATGTCGATGCGGCCGAGGCGGGCGGCGCGGGCGAAGAGGGCTTCCGCGCTGATGCCGAGGCCAGGGGAGATGGCGCCGCCAAGGTATTCACCTTTGTCGGAGATAACGTCGAAGGTGGTGGCGGTGCCGAAGTCGACGACAATGCATGGGCCGCCGTAGCGCTCGAAGGCGGCTATGGCGTTTACGAGCCGATCGGCGCCGAGTTCAGAGGGGTTGTCGACGAGAACGGGCATGCCGGTCTTGATGCCGGGCTCGACGAAGAGGGGCTGGAGATTGAAATAGTCTTCGCAGACCTGGCGCAACGTGGACTCAACCGGTGGAACGACCGAAGAGATGATGATGTGGTGCACCTGGTTGGGTGCAAGTCCGTGCATCTTGAAGAGATTGACGAAGAGGACGCCATACTCGTCGGAGGTTTGATGATGATGCGTGGTGACGCGCCAGTGCGCGATGAGCTCGGCCTTGTTACCGTCGACCTTGTAGAGGCCGAGGACCGTATTGGTGTTGCCTACATCGAGAGCGAGCAGCATGGTAAGAACAGCTCCTAGCTTTTAGCTTCTAGCCACTAGCTTCGTTGGTGTGGACCGCCAGATCGTCTCTTCGTTTGTCAAAAGCTAGTCTTTCTCTGCGGCGCGAATGCCGCCGGTGGTCACGCGCACAACTCCTTCAGCAGTGCGGACGAGCAGGAATCCCTGGTGGTCCAGGCCTGCTGTGACTCCGATGCAGGCTTGCGGGCCATGCACCTCAACCCGGCGGCCGCGAATCCAGGTGGACGCCGCTTCGACGCGCCGGGGAATGGTTTCTGCCGCGGCGGGATCGAGCATGGCGGTTGCCTCGCGCTCCAGAGATTTTAACAGGGCTATGAGTAGTGGCTGGCGGGATACCGGGCTTGACGCCTCAAGGGCGAGCGATGTGGCCGGGGTGGAGAGATCGGGAACGAATGCGCGCTGGTGGACGTTGATGCCGATGCCGATGACGACGTAGGCGACAGCACCGGATTCAGAGTGCGACTCGACGAGGATGCCGCCGGTCTTGCGGGGGCCGATGAGGAGATCGTTAGGCCAGCGGAGGTCGATTGTGAGGCCGGTGGCGGTGCGGATTGCGTTGGCTGCGGCCAGGCCAGCGGCTAATGGGATTAGCGGAAGGTGCGTGGCGGGGATTTGGGGGCGGATGAGGACGCTTACGTAGAGGCCCTGGCCGGCTGCGGATTGCCAGGCGTGATTGCCGCGGCCACGGCCGGCAAGTTGCTCATCGGCGAAGTAGACGGAGCCGTGCGGAGCGCCGTTGCGGGCTGCCTCGAGAGCGTCAGTGTTTGTGGAATCGGTAACCGGTGAGAAGTGGAGGTTGCCGGCGAAAACGGTGCCAGCTAGTTTGTTATCCAGAGCGGCTAGATCGAACATTCTTATTGCTCATTCCGCGACGATGGTCATGGAGATGTCGGCGGCTTTGGCGGAGTGGGTGAGTGCGCCGACGCTGATGAAGTCCACGCCGGTTTCGGCATAGGAGCGGATGTTATCCAGGACAATGCCGCCGGAGGCCTCGGTGGGAATCCACTGCTCGGGACGGTCCTGGGCGTGGGCTCCGTGAGTTTTCTCCAGGATGCGGGCCACGGATTGGCGGATTTGGCCGGGCGTCATGTTGTCGAGCAGGATGGCCTCCGCGCCATAGGCGAGTGCTTCTTCAAGCTCCTTTGCATCGCGAACTTCCACCTGGACGCGTTGGCCTTTGCGGCGCTTTTCGAGAGCACGGGTGAGCACGGCGGGCAAGCCGCCGCCGAGGGAGATGTGGTTATTTTTGATGAGGATGCCGGAGGCGAGGTCGAGGCGATGATTGGTGCCGCCGCCGCACTGTACCGCGTACTTCTCAACCGCGCGCAGGCCGGGGACGGTCTTGCGGGTGTCGAGGACCTTGGTGTGGGTTCCTTGAATAGCATCGGCATATTGCCGCGTGAGCGTGGCGATGCCGCTGAGGTGCTGCATAAGGTTAAGGATGACGCGCTCGCAACTGAGGAGGACGCGGGCGTTGTGACGGATGACGGCGAGGACCTGGCCGGGGCGGACGCGGACGCCATCGAAGATTTCAGGGTGGCTGATGACTTCAAAGCGGGTTTGCGCGGGAGGGCGCGGGTCGAGCCGGGCGAAGATCTCAAGGAAGCGCGGGACAGCGCCCAAGCCGGCAACGACCAATTCCTGGCGCGCGAGGATTGAGGCGGTGGCGCGCATCTCCGGATCAATGGTCAGGTTGGTCGTGGAGTCTCTGGCGGCCTGGTCTTCGACCAAAGCCTGCTCCAGTAATGCGTCGATGCGTGTGCTTTTCCAGTCCATATTGGCTTTTTCGAGTCTGCTTCCGCGGTCAAGAACGTGGTTTGGGAATCATCTGCAAAAGAAAGCTATACATGACTCTCTTTACACTGTCATCCACCTTGCCCGCAATGGAGCAAAAAATGCTACCGTCCCGCCGGCGAATTTCAAGGGCGTACCTCTGCTGGATACCGGATAGCTTCTCGGCGATTCTTTGCTGCATGGGGAGCCTGCCCTTCCGGCGCTGGTCTATGAGGTCAACGGCTCCCAGGTGGGAATACCAGAGGAGAGAGATGACCTGAACGGCATCGCGCACGAAAATCCCATGCCTGGTAAAGAGGATAAATTGCGAGAAGGTTCCGGCGTGCGAACCTGCACCTGACAGGTCGACGATGGCCAAAGCGTCTCCAGGATCCGGCAGATGGCGCTCAATGACGCGCTGTGCCGAGAAGGAAAAGTCGGGCGCGACGAAGCAGAAAGGCGCATCGCCGAAGGAGATAGCGGGTTTTGCTTCAGGTTTAGGGGTTGATTTGAATGCTTCTTCAACTGGCAATTGACGCGGGTTTTCGAGATGCTCCCAAAGTTCGCGGTAGGCGACTTGAATTTGCTTGAATCGCTCTTCGGCGGCTTGGCGCTGCGTGGGGTAATTCTCGAAATGGTCCGGGTGCCAGAGCTTGGCGGCGGCGCGGTATGCCTTGCGGATTGCGGTCTTTGAGGCTGGTCTGTCCGCGAGGCCGAGGGTTCTGGCGTGCTGGAGACATTGGTCGCAGACACAGGGCATTTCCGATGGTCACTCGGGCAGGGCGGTCAGGGTTGCGCGGGATTCTGCTGAGGATTGTTGCCGCAAAACATCGATGCGGCTGCTCTTCCAATCGATACTGCTGGCTGGTTTTGGAATGGCAGCTCTTTGCCGCAAGCTTCCAGCTGTCATTTTCTGGTACGTTTTTGGACGTTTTTTGCCAGAAAACAGTCGATTAAATGCCAAAAATGGCCGGATTTCGCCGGTTTTGGCCACCCGTTGGTCGCTTGGATTTCCAAGTAAGCCATTGATTATGAGTAACTTGACGGAAGTTCTGGGTCGGAAAATGGCTGCAGACAGGGGGGAGGGGGGTGGGGGTGCATGAAAAATGGACGAATTTCCGGTTAGCGTTCGCTCTCCCTGGGCCTCATCGCATGGTCTCCGCATGGGACTATTGTCGCGCATTGGCGGCCAATTCTCCGCAACTGACTTCTGGCCTGGGAAAGGCAAACCGACGCTGCCTCCGGGTCGACCGACTTAGGGGTTTACTCGGGTGGTAGAGCGGCCAGTGCGGCGCGGGCTTTCTCGAGGAGCAGTTGTTCTTCGTCTCGCTGCTTCTTCAATCCTTCGACGATGTGCGGTGGCGCTTTTTCTACGAACCCGGGGTTGTTCAGTTGACGGTCGGAGTTGGCGATGTTCTTTTCGCGCTGTGCGATTTCCTTTGTGAGGCGGGCGCGCTCGGCGGGGACGTCAATGGGGCGCTCGTAAAGCAATTCGACGTCGAAGCCCGTCTCCGAGCGTATTAGACCGGTCGAAGGCGCTCCATGGAATCTCACCTCAATTCGGACCTTTGCGAGGGCATTACAAATGTGTTTATTCGACTCTGAGGTCAAATATCCCATCGTCAGCGCGCCCTCATTTTCGGTGCAGTAGACACGCGCATCGACGGTTTCCTTTTCTGGAACGCCAACATCCTTTCTAAGCGCCCTCAGTGCCGTAATGACCTTCTGAATAACATGCATCTCAAGTGTGGCACCGCGACTGCTGGATTGCACGGCGTAGAAGTTTTGATCCCTCACGAGATCCGAGTATTGGCCGCAGGCTTGGGGATAGTTTGTCAGCGCGATGGATTTCGCAGGAGGGTTGCCGTCGTAGATTGCCTGCCAGACCTCTTCGGTGATGAAAGGCATGAAGGGCGAAAGCAGGCGCAGGGACGCTTCGAAGACGCTGAGCAAGGTTGTTAGCGCGGCCCTGATCTTTTCCTTGTCGGCGGGCTCGGAGAAATCCAGACGGAGCTTGACGATTTCGAGATACCAATCGCAGAAACCGCCCCAGAAAAACTGGTAGATGATGTTGGCCGCGTCGTCGTAGCGATAGGATTCGAGTGCCTGGTTCACTTTGGCGGCGGTTGCATGCAGTTCGGCGACGATCCAACGGTCTTCAAGTGGGGCATTAGGCGCGACAGTGGGCATTCCCCCCAAAGCGTCTTTATCGACAACGATGCCGAGTTCGGCGGCGCGGTCTACGTTCATGAAGATGAAGCGGGCGGCGTTCCAGATTTTATTGGCGAAGGCTCGGTAGCCTTCGGTTCTGGCTACGTTGAAGGCGATGTCGGTGCCGGGTGAGGCCATGCTGGCTAGCGTGAAGCGCACCGCATCCGTTCCATAGGTTTTGACGATTTCTATGGGGTCGACTACGTTGCCCTTGGTCTTGGACATCTTTTCGCGGTTGGCGTCGCGGACGAGGGCGTGGATGTAGACCTCGCGGAAGGGAACGGAGTCGGTAAGGGAGCGCGGGGTGCCGTCGGGCATGGGGATTTCCTGGGCGAACCAGATGCCGAGCATGATCATGCGGGCTACCCAGAAGAAGAGGATGTCGAAACCGGTGACTAAGAGGCTGGTGGGGTAGAAGGCGTTGAAATCTCGACGATCCTGGACTTCCTCCCCGGTCCCCGAGTGCGAGGGACCGGGGGCACCCGACAGATTGCAAGACGCAGGTCCTTCGACTCCCTTCGGTCGCTCAGGATGACAAGAATTGAAATTGGGCCAGCCGAAGACTGAGACTGGTAACAGGCCGGAGGAGAACCAGGTGTCGAGGACGTCGGTTTCCTGGGTGATTTTTTCCGAGTCGCAGTGGGCGCAGTTCGTTGGATCGGGGCCGGCGTTTGGTTTTGGGACGGTGATTTTGCCGCAGACGGCGCAGTGCCACGCTGGAATGCGATGGCCCCACCAGAGCTGGCGGGATATGCACCAGTCGTGGATGTTTTCCATCCAGTTGAGGTAGGTTTTCTCATACTGCTCGGGGGTGAAGCGGATCGCCTTTTTGCCATCCGCGTCCGGCTTGACGGCGGCGATGGCTTTTTCGGCGAGCGGCTGGATTTTGACGAACCACTGCTTGGAGAGGCGCGGCTCAACCACGGTTTTACAGCGGTCGCAGTGGCCGATGTTGTTGACGTGGTCTTTGACGCCGGCGAGGAGTCCCTGCTCTTCGAGGTCGGCGACTATGCGCTTGCGGGCGACGTAGCGGTCGAGGCCAGCATAGATGCCGCCTTCGTTGTTGATGTGCGCGGTCTCGTCCATGACGTTGATGGAGGGAAGATTGTGGCGCTCGCCGAGGGCGAAGTCGTTGGGATCGTGGGCGGGCGTGACTTTGACCGCGCCGGTGCCGAAGTCACGGCTGACCCATTCATCGAGGATGATGGGGATCTCGCGCCCGACTAATGGAAGGCGGAGTTTTTTGCCGTGTAGATAGAGGTAGCGTTCGTCTTCGGGATGGATGGCTACGGCGGTGTCGCCGAGCATGGTTTCGGGGCGTGTGGTCGCAACGGTTAGAAACTCGCCGGTTTCGCGGCCATCAGCGTCGTGGACAGGGTAGCGAATCTCCCAGAGATGGCCTTTGTGCTCGTCGTAGACGACTTCAAGGTCGCTGATGGCGGTTTGGCAGCGGGGGCACCAGTTGACGATGTAGGCGCCGCGATAGATGAGGTCCTGATTGTAGAGCCGGACGAAGGCTTCACGGACGGCGACGGAGCGCTTCGAATCCATGGTGAAGTACTCGCGCTGCCAGTCGACGGATGCGCCGAGACGCTTCATCTGGCCGAGGATGGCACCGCCGTAGTGCTCGCGCCACTGCCAGACGCGCTGAACGAAGGCCTCGCGGCCTAGCTGTTGGCGGGTTGTGCCTTCGCTGACGACCTGGCGCTCGACCAGCATCTGGGTGGCGATGCCGGCGTGGTCGGTGCCGGGAATCCAGAGCACGCGGTTGCCGCACATACGATGCCAGCGGATGAGGATGTCGCTCTCCGTGTGCTCGAACATGTGGCCCATGTGGAGGTTGCCGGTGACGTTGGGCGGGGGCAGCAGAATTGTAAAGGCGGCCGACTGGGCGTCGGGGCCGGACGCCGCTTCGCGGCCCGAAGCGGGATCTGAAGATGCAGAGGGCGTGGGTTGGGCGAAGAGGTTTTCGCGGACCCAGTATTCGGCCCAGTGATCTTCAATGGCAGTGGGGTCGTAGGCTTTGGGCAGGTCGTGAGGCATGGGAGCTTTCAGCGAGCCCCCGGAGTTTGTGCCGAACCCGCTTCCTGAGGGGGTCTTGAGCCTGGGGACCACCCCTCACTTTACCAGATTGGGGGCTTGTAAATGGGAGGGCCGCCTAGCGGGCGGCCCTTCGCGGTTCTGACGGAAATGAAGCCCTAGAACGGGTTCAGCTTGGCCAGGCCCTTCTTCTTTTTCTTCTTGCTGGAAGACTCTTCGTCCGAGTCGACCTTGGGCTTCTTCTTCTTGGCGTCGGCAGCGGTCTGGGCCGGGGTTGAGCCGGGCTTGACCTCGTTAATCTGATCGGGCGCCTCGGCCGGTTTCTCGGGCGCCGGGAGGACGGTATTGGTGGGTCCCACGGGTTTGATGACGGCGTTGGGATCCTCCGCGGGAGCCGAAGCTGAAGGAGCATTCGCGGAAGCGGAAGGGTTATTTACGACTTCCACGCCGACACCCGAGCCACTCGGCGGCCCCATGAGCACCGGAGCGTTTGAAGGCGAGTCAGTGCGAGGCGGCTCATTGGCGGCAGGCGTGGCGACAGCGCCAATGGGCGAGGCGGGTCTGCCCTCGTTGAATGCGCCGATGTAAATCTTCTGGTTGTCTTTGGTCAGATCTGGGGCGAGGGTGCGCTTGGGATCTTCCAAGGAGGGTTCGCCCACGTGGACTGCCTCAACCACCGACGGCCCATGCTTGATGATGTCGAAGGTTTTGTCGGTAAAGCGCAATGGCTGCCGGCTGCGCTCTTCGGCATCGTTCTCGGCAATGGCATCCTGGCTGGGTTCGGGTACGGGGCGGTTCATGGCGACGAGACGGTCGCGCGCATCCTCAACATGGGGCGCCATGGGGTAGCGGGTAATCACCTTTGCGTAAGCGGTGGCGGCGCGATCCATGTAGATGGCGCGCATGCGCTCTTTGATCGCTCCCGGAACCTTGGAATTCTGAATCATGCGGGCCTCTCCCGCATAGGAATCGCCAATGCCCAGCAGCGCCTGATCGCTCTTGGAGTAGAGCGGGTAAGTATCGACGACGGTTTGCAGCCGTGCAATGGCAGCGTTGTAATTCTCACGGCTCTCGTAATAGAGGCCGATGTCCGTTTCGCGCTCGGCCAGGACTTCCTGGGTGTCGCGCAGCTTCTGCTTGGCGCGGGGCACGAGCGTGGAGTCAGGGAACTGGTTGATCATGTTCCGGTACTCGACTTCAGCCTGTTCCGCATTCTTGGGGTCGCGATCGGGCTTTTCCATCTGACTGTAGTAGATGTCGGCCACCTTCATCTGGGCCTCGGCCGCTTCAGGGGCGGTGGGGAAGAAGGTGATGAAGTCGTGATACTCGGCCTCGGCCTGGGTGAGGGCCGCAGTTCCGCCCTCCTTGAACCAACTGTCGCCCACGGCCAGCTTGGCGCGCATACGATATTCCGACTCGGGATAGGTATTCAGCATGGT
>JBEKZG010000199.1:0-6729 GCA_049510095.1 Occallatibacter sp. | reverse complement strand
GCTGTTCGTCATTCCCTGGCATGGGCACGCGGTGGCGGGAACCACCGACACGCCTGTGGACGCGCCGAGCCTGGAGCCGCGAGCCCTGGAAGAAGAGATTGAGTTTGTGCTGGAGACGGCCGGGCGGTATTTGAGCAGGCCGCCGGGGCGTGAGGATGTGCTGGCGGTTTATGTGGGGCTGCGGCCGCTGGTGAAGGGAGAAGGCAAGACTTCGGCGCTTTCAAGAGATCACGTTATTCATGTGGATGGGTCGGGCCTTTTGACGATTACCGGGGGGAAGTGGACAACGTATCGGCATATGGCGGAAGACTGCGTGGATCATGCAATAACACTGGGCAAACTTCCGGATGCGGAATGCCGCACAAAGAATTTGCGGATTCATGGATACATGAAGGAGGCTGATGCGCTGGGCGAACTGGAAGTTTATGGTTCCGATGCGGAGGCGGTGACGACGCTGGCTGAAGACGCAGAGCTTGCTGAGAGGCTGAATCCGGAGTTGCCGTACATTGCGGCGGAGGTGGTGTGGGCGGCGCGGGCCGAGATGGCGCGGACGGTGGAGGATGTGCTGGCGCGGCGAATGCGGGTGTTGTTCTTGAATGCGCGTGCGGCGATGGAGATGGCGGAGCCGGTGGCGCGGCTGCTGGCTGGGGAATTGGGCCGGGATGAGGCTTGGGTTGGGCGCCAAGTGAAGGAGTTTCGCGAATTGGCGGGGCAGTATCGGGTGATGTGAGCCTCCGGGAAAGGTTCGGCAGGATGGGCCAGCCCTCGTCGTCCATACAGGTACGCTGCCTACCCCCACCCCATCTCTGCAGAGAAGTTGTTTGGTTTCAATGGGATATAGCGGGCGATGCGCTGCAAAATCTTGATTCTGCTTGGGTTATTTGCAGAATATAGAGAGCAAAGGGGTTATGGGTGTTTTGCGGAAGCTTTTAGCTATCAGCTTGTAGCTCGTAGCCCGGCGGATTTTGAACCAACCGGCGGTTGTTGTGAAAGACACTCTAGAGCGATTGTGCGCCAAGGCAGGGTAATTATCTGCAACGCGCTGCTGCGGCGCAGGAATCAGATAGTTTGAAGGGAAGCGGCTGGAACATGCGGAGGTCGAGATGGCAGTTAAGTGCATACATGTGGCGGAGTTTCAGAAGAAGGTGAAGCCGGGGACGAAGGGGTGCGAGGAGTGTTTGAAGAGCGGCGACACGTGGGTGCATCTTCGGATGTGCCTGACGTGCGGACATGTGGGATGCTGCGACTCGTCGCAGAACCGCCATGCGCGGGCGCATTTTCATGCGACGCAGCATCCACTGATTCAATCCGCCGAGCGCGGGGAGAAATGGAAGTGGTGCTATTTGGATGAGGTGTATTTGTAACGCAGCTGCCCATCGAGGAACCCGAGCGACTGTCGGAGGAACGTTGAGCCGCGCTTCTATGTTCCGGTTGATTCAACACGCGCTCTCTGCGTCAGAACGGTCAGATCGAGTTCAACACCGCGAGCAATTCAACTGCCTTGGTGAGGATTTCCCTGAACACATCGCGCGGGTCTTTTTCAGTCAGCCCAACTTTGCTCGCCGTTTTCTCGTAATTCTTGCTCTTGCGATGGGCGGACCCCTCTGAGCGTAGTGATTGCAGGTCCCTTAAGAATTCAATACATTCCTCGCGTCGCGCTATGCCCTTCCTCTCGAGGAAGGCATCTAGCTTGCTGATACCTTTCTGATTCGGTGCGCTTGTAATATGCTTCGAGAGTTCGGACTCATTTAGCGAATCCACCAGGACTTTCGTCAGGAACATTACTTGGGTGTCAAATTCGTTATGCTCGTCGGTCGCAGGAATTCGGAGAGAGGCGAAACAGTGGAGGTCTGCTTCCGACAGAGGCTTGAATAATTCCCAGCCAAACTTGGGCTTCCAAGCTCGGTTCAACTCCGTATAGTTTCGTTTAAAGAGCAGGTCCTCGCGCGATGCATCAACGAACTCTGCCAAGATATTACGGCGAAAAGCCGTCCAGCTCATCCCTCCCTTTGGTGGAATATTGAAGCTACGCCAATACCCATGCTCCGATTCCGGAATGTCCCGACCGATGTCTCCCAGAAATACAGTTACGTAGTCTTCGTTATCATTATCAATTCTGACACCCCACAGGCTTGCACACCGAAGGTAGCCGTCCTCGACTGAGTATTTGCCCGGGTTGTCATAATATCGATTAAGTACTTCCGCTCGGAAATGAACCGGGGTCAGATAATTGTCTCCGTCGGAGTGGCAGGGCAAGCTGACCTCTCTCCCTCTTTCATCCAGTCCCACGATGAACTCCAAAAAGGTTCGGTCTGTGTCCTCGATTTCGTTGTAGGGCCAGAAGTCGCTGTCCTCCTTTGAGTATCCTTCTATCAGCTTCTTGCCGAGAACTCTTACAAGGCTTCCTTTTCTAAGGCTGTTGTCCGCCATTGCGCAGATGTAGCAGAAGTTAGAACCCGTTTTGAATTCACTCGCTTGCGCTAAGTGGAATTCGGCTAATTGGCGCGGAAATCGACGGCGCAAATCGAAGAGCAGAGCTAGCTGCATTTCCTTTATCGCGAGAAACTGCCGCATCTCGACTGCGCGAATCGATATCCGGTCCTCGGTCAGGCGAATTACATCAAGTTCATTCCCGTCGTCCTTGATCTTGACGTATTTTTCCTTCTTCTTATCGAGGTAAAGATTGTGAAACAATCTGAATTCTTCCGAGACCTCCTGGTGTTCGGGTCTGATTCCGTGGAAGTTTCTCGGGAGGACTATGGGTTCGTAGCCTTGGCCATTTCCGAATCGGTGGTAAACAATTTCCTCGTTCGAATACTTGGTGCATCCCGGACTCAGTTTTCTCGGACCGTAAAGTCCCCAGTTCGGTGAGGCGAGTGCCTCCTTGGCCCTATTGTTGGGAAGGAGTATTGCCGCGGATCCAAGGTTATCTGTCTGATCCTCAAACTGGCTATAAACGTCAATCCAATCCCCAGAGCCCGCTTCAGTGATATGCCGGGACATTTCGCTGATGAAGTCTGTGGGTATGGAGGGCACTGATGTTATGGCGGTTCCACCTCGATTAGCATTCTACACGGCGACGTTCGGAGTCGTTGCTGAGCGGAGGCGAACCTATAGGGCGCATCCGGACTACTTTCCCGGAACTATGTGGAAGCGGTCGCCCAATCTACGCAGGCTAGGCCAGTTCCACTTCGATCTTCTTGGAATCCGCATCAAGCCTTGTGATTTTGAAGGTGCGGATTTGGCCCTCGGCTAACGGCTCGGGTGCGGGGTTGGCGGCTGGGACGTTGCCTTTCCAGCGGTCTTTGAGCATGGATGAGAGGCTGGATAGATCCACCTTGGGTGCGGCATCGGCTTGTGCTGTGGAGACAAAAGCTTTGGTTGCTGGTCCTGTGCCCGGCACTCGGCAGAAGGCGCGGATGCCTTCGCCGACTTCGACTGTGATCTGGTTGGCAGAGTGCTCGACTATGCGGCCGGAGACCTGGTCGCCGGGTTTGTGCTCGGCGATGTACTCGTCGATGCTGGTGGGGATGAGCTGCTTCATGGAGAGCTTGATCTGGCGCTTATCTGGGTCGACGGCGAGGACCTGGGCCTGGACGATCTGGCCGGCGCGGAGGACGTCAGAGGGGTGGTTGATGCGCTTGGCCGCACTGATTTCGCTGACGTGGACGAGGCCTTCAATACCGTCGGCGAGCTGAACGAAAGCGCCGAAGTTCATGAGCTTGGTGACGGTGCCTTCGATCTGAGAGCCGACGGGAAATTTGCGCGGGGCTTCGGTCCATGGATCAGCGAGAGTCTGCTTGAGGCCGAGGGCGATGCGCTTTTCTTCCGGCTTGACGGAGAGGATCACCGCATCGACGGTGTCACCGGGCTTGAGGATGTCGCTGGGGTGACGGACCTTCTTGTTCCAGGCCATTTCGGAGATGTGGATCAGACCTTCAAGTCCGGGTTCTATCTCTACGAATGCGCCGAAGTCCATGAGGCGGGTGACTGTGCCGGTGACACGCAGGCCGGGCAGCAGGCGCGCGGGAGCGGTGGTCCAGGGTTCGGGCTGCAACTGCTTGAGGCCGAGAGAAATCTTTTTGGAGTCGTGGTCGATTTTGAGGATTTTGACCTGGAGTTCCTGACCGACCGTGAGAACATCTTCAGGTTTGTTGACGCGGCTCAGGGAAATGTCGCTGATATGGAGCAGGCCGTCGACACCGCCGAGGTCGATGAATGCGCCGTAGGGCATGAGGGTGCGGACTTTGCCGGTAACAATGTCGCCATCCTTGAGTGAGGCTTCAAGAGCGTCCTGACTGGCCTGCAGGGTGGCGCGGGCCTGCTCTTCCAGGACTACGCGGCGATCGACGACTACATCTTCATCGGTGACGTCGAGCTTGGTAATGCGGCAGGTGATCTCCGTGCCGACGAGCTTTTCGAGCTCGGCCGCGTCGCGGGTTCCGCTGCGGCTGGCGGGCATGAAGGCGCGGACTCCAATGTCGACGCGCAGTCCGCCCTTGATGACCTCAGTGACGGTGCCGACGACAGCGAGCTTCTGGGCGAATGCGGCTTCGAGGGCGGTCCAGTCGCGGGGCTGGGCGACTTTGTGGCGAGTGAGCTGGTAGTAGCCTTCCTCATTGCGGCCGGTTACGGAGACGGCGAAGCAATCGCCGATCTTCACAGACTCGGCGTTGTTGGGAAAGATGGATCGGGGAAGGACGCCTTCAGTCTTGTAGCCGATGTCGAGGAACACCTCGTCGGGGCCGAGGGAGACTACGGTCCCTTGCAGTTGCGCGGCGCCGGGGGTGGTTTTGTGGGAGTGGGTCTTCTCGAATGCGGAGAGCAGGTCGGCGAAGGACTCAGTCGGCTCGACGGGAGTTTCGGGGGTGGGCTGGGCGTCGGGGTTGATGTCAGGCATGATGAGAACCACTTACATTGTCCCATGCTGGAGCGAGTTGTGAATTCGAGTTGCGGAGGCCGACGCTCTTACCTACACTTACCGCAGCATTAACCGAGGCACAACTGGATGACGAAGCGCGGACCCAAACTGACAATTCTAAGTTCCCAACCATGCGAGGAATCCTGGGATTCGATGGATGGGACGCTGCGTGAGCGGCATTGCGAACGGTGCGACAAGCTTGTGTACAATTTCGCCGCCATGACCTCGAGGGAGATCGAGCATCTTGTTCGCGAAAAGGATGGCCATCTCTGCGCTCGGGTTGATCGTCGTGCGGACGGTTCGGTGGTCAGCCTAGATGGACAATCACAACCGTCGATGGCGGCGGGGATGGTTCTGGCAGCGTCGCTTGCTTTTGGAGCCTCGGCTGGGGCTCAGTCGATTTCAGAAGCTGGGAGGTCGGGTAAGGCGCAGCTAACTGGGACGGTCCTGGTTGCCGACGGATCGGAACCGGCTGTCGGGACTTCAGTGTTGCTGGTTTCAGACAAGGAGACCGTTGCTCAAACGACGGCTGACGCGCAGGGGCACTTTCTGCTCATTGCAGATCCGGGGCGGTATGACATTGTCATATGGCAACACGTCCTTTTTCGTTCGCGCATCCCTGGCGCTGATTTGCACGCGGGCGAACAGAGCTTGCAGCCAATTCGGGTCCCGCGTTTCGAGCAGCCAACCGAGTATATGACGACACTTGGGGAGATTGCCGTAACCTATAAGTATCCGATCTCTTACCTGTTCAAGCATCCGATTCGCTATTTGAAGCATTTACCGCACAATTTTTAGCGGGGATGGTAACCTCGACGGCATGAGAGGCGGATTCCGGACAATTCGTCTCGCCTGGTTGTGCATGGCCTTGTGCATGGTTTGGGGCATGGTTGCGCGGGCGACGCCGTTTGTTGTGTTGCGCACGGCGGATGGTTTTCTAGTGGGGACTAACTCGACGCGCAGCGACGGGATGCAGCATTGCAAGATCCATTACACGGAAAAGAAACTGTTGCTGGTTGCGGGACAGCCTGTGGAGATCAACATTGGCCAGGGCGACAAAGCGCGGACGGTACTGGACGTACACAAGGAGCTTTGGAAGGTATTCCGGCACAGGCGCGACGATGAGCGGTTGATGCACGACATTGGAGACGCGATTGCTCGGGATATAGGCAAGGCCGCGCCAAAATACAAGTTCAAGGATGCGCATTTCTATCTTGCGCTGCTGTCGACCGATGGCGAAGAGCCGAAGCTTTGGACCGAGATCATCGATTTTGCGGCTGCGGACATGAAGCATCCGGCGGTGCGTGTGGTTGAGCGGAAGATTCCGGTGGGCACGACGATGGTGTGGGCGAATACGAATGAACCGCAATTCTTTTCAGCGCCCATGAACATAAAGGGCACTGGGGTGGTTGACTCGAAGGATGTGCTGAAGATTCTCGACGCTCTGGCAGAGGCGACACGCCGCGATTACGCCGCGATTCACCTGGTCGATCATGGATACGAGCCGCCTTTTATCCTGCTGAGCCTGGACTCGAAGGGCCTCGCGTCTGTGCAGGGCGACTTGTCTCCGTGCACGAATGAGCATCCGCTTCCGAAATCGCGTTAGCCGGATTATGGATAATCAGTCACGTTGGGAGTCGGAAAGTTCTAGACGGGCGGATCTGCTTCGGTGGATTCGGTTGCCAGCAACGCCGAACCGATCTCCTGGTTGCTCATTACGGCAGCGATTTTGTCTTTCATGAACCGCAAGGAAACGTCGTGATGCTCGCGGTCATATGAATCGATACAATCCAAGGCCAGGACCACCG
>JBEKZG010000198.1:0-6732 GCA_049510095.1 Occallatibacter sp. | reverse complement strand
TCTCGATCCGGAAACCGTGCTGCGCCTGGCCGAAGCTGCACCGAACATTCAGGCCATCAAGGAGTCCAGCGGAAAGCTGCCGCAGATTGCCGAGCTGGTGCACATTTTGCCACACGGTTTCAAGATCTTCTCCGGGGACGACAACATGGCGCTGGGCTCCATCGGCGTGGGCGCCCATGGACTCATCAGCGTGGCCGCGAACGAGATTCCGGCCGAGATGGGCCGCATGATCCGGGCTGCGCTCAACGCCGACTGGACCGAGGCACGCGAACTGGAACGTCGGTTCGCGCGCTTGATTGAGGCGAACTTCTGGGATTCCAATCCCTGCCCGGTGAAAACCGTGCTCAACCTGATGGGCCGCTGCTCTGACCACGTGCGCTTGCCGCTGGTTCCACCGGCAGCCGTCACACGCGCGAAACTCGAGCGTTTGGCAGGCGAATTGGGACTGTTGAAGCATACACCCCTTTCCGACGAGTATGCCGAGGTCTTCTAAACGCGGATTCAGTGAGCAGGCTCACAAGCAATCTCCAGTAAAGTTGGCATATAATTCGGACCGTAAATCCAAACGGCTGCACGATGCCTGTTCCCGACACATGCAACTGGGGAGGCTGATTTGTTGAAACCGAATTTGTTGTTTTCCGCTGCGATTCTCTTGGCCATTGGCGCCACACCCGCTTCCACCATTGTTCTGGGTGCTTCTCCGCAACAGCCTGACTCAACCAACCCCGTAAAACCAACGCCCGGTTCCCTGGCGCAGGCTAAGACCGTCTACGGGCGCGACTGCGCGCTCTGCCACGGAGAGAACGGCGACGGCAAGTCCGATCTGGCCAAGGATATGCAACTGACGCTCATGGACTGGACCGATCCGAAGTCTCTGGGTAACCGGTCGGACAAGGAGCTGTTCCACGTCATCCGTATGGGCAAGAACAAGATGCCCGCTGAAGAGGAAGGCCGCGCAAAAGACAGCGAGGTCTGGAACCTGATCATTTACATTCGCGGATTCTCGAAGGGACATACTGCCTCCTCACCGGATGCCGTCCCGCCGCCGGCCGCTCCCTCGGATGCCGCTCCGCCAGCTACCGCGGCGCCACCCGCGGCAGCGCCACCGGCTGACCCGGCCAAGCCAAACAAATAGGGCCTGATAGCAAACGAATACCACCTTCGCACGGAAGCTTTCGTTGTCACCGGGAGCCCGCGGCGCAGCCCGGCTGTGGAAGCCATCCACTCAGCGTGTGCGAACGTGTTAAGATGTTGCCGAATCAACGTTCAAAAGGGAGAATTCCGCCAAAATGTTCGCCTTCCGCTCCTCTCCGAACCACCGGCTCCAACGCGCCATAACCCGCCAACCCGCCGCCGCGCTGCTTCTGCTGGCCTCACTGGCAGCGGGATCGCCCAGCTTCTGCGATCCGATTCATGACGCGGCGCGGGATGGCGATGTCAAAAAGGTTGAATCGCTGCTCAAAGTAAACCCCGCTCTGGTTTCGAGCAAGGACGAAAAGTACGGCCAGACTCCGTTGCACGTTGCGGCATTTAATGACCGCCTGGAAGTGGCAAAACTGCTGATCGACAACAAGGCTGATGTCAATGCCGTGGCGAACAACGGTTCAACTCCGTTGCACCTTGCCGCGGCCAAAGGCAACAAGGACATCGTGGAATTGCTGCTTGCCAACAATGCAAATATCAACGCGACGGATCATGACGGCTGGTCGCCCTTGCATTCCTCGGTTGTTTGGCAGCACAAGGACATTGAGGATCTGTTGCGCCAGCACGGCGGCGAGGATCCTCTCGTTCCCAAGCCGGCCGCGGCGCAGAACGCCGAAAAGCCTGCGCCCAAAGAAACCGGAAAAGACGGCCAATTCGTCGCATACAGTGACGGAACCGTACTGGATACGAAGACAAACCTGATGTGGGCTGCTCGGGACAACGGCAGCGGTGTAAGCTGGCCCGGAGCAAAAGCTTATGCCGGGACTTATCGCGGAGCCGGTTACTCAGACTGGCAGCTTCCGACCGTTGCCGAGCTAACAACCCTGCTCGATAAGACAAAGAGCCACAAGTCGTTCTGTCCGGCGGCCGTTGACGAGTTGGGCGCGGCTGCGGATGACGTTCATACCGCAACGGACTTGATCCACCTGTCCTGCACCCGTATTTGGACCTCGCAGGAGCGCGCCGAGAAACCAGGGTTCGCCACTATCTTCGACTTCCACTCCGGCAGCGACACCGCGCGTCCAGATTCAAAGGACTTTGTCGACACCGCGAGCCGTGTGCTGCTGGTGCGCGCCGGCAAGTAAAGGGCGGAAAGCCAGATGAGATGCCGGGCGCGTTCTGAGTACGCTTTGAGCGCGCCCTTCCCTGTGTCTTGGTGGAAATTGGGCGGGCGTTAATTCGCGCGCCCCGCGGCGAAAAACCAGGGCTTTCAGCGGCTGTTTGCTAGCCCGCAAGTGCTTTCTTCACAGCCTCGCTGACCAGCCGCCCTTCCGCACGCAGGCCGCCGGCTTGCAGCTTGGCCTGAACCGCCTTGATCACGGCGCCGATCTCCTTGGGCGTGGGCGCCTTGCCGGTTGAAGCCTTAACTTCAGCAATCGACTCAGCCACCAGCGCGGCCAGGCCGGCTTCGTCGAGCGCCTTCGGCAGGAACTCCTCGATCACCACAATCTCGGCGGCTTCAATTGCGGCCAGCTCGGGGCGGTTGCCCTTGGTGAATTGCTCAATGGAGTCGCGGCGCTGCTTGATCATGGTGGCCAGCGCCTGCTGCTCCTCGGCGGAAGTCAGAGGTTCGCGCTTCTCAATCGCCTTGTTCTTGAGCGCATTCTTGATCAGTCGAAGCGTTCCGGTGCGAACCTGGTCGTGCGCCTTCATGGCGGTAACGGTTTGTTGGGTGATCAGAGCTTCAAGTGCGCCTGCGTCCATCGTGTTTCCTTTCCATCAAAGGAGAATTGTATCGATTTTGAGCGTCGGGTGCCGATTCGGAATTGAAAGGGACAGGATTTCCACACAAAAATTCACATAAACCACAAAAATGTGTATTCTGTGATTGTCGTTGATCGGGGCTCCGGGGCCGAACCTGGCCCCGCCCGGTCCCAATCCCGATCCAGGACAAGGAGAATCCATGATTCGCAAGACACGCCTTTTTACACCCGGTCCAACGCCGCTGCTTCCGGCGGCTCAGTTTGCCATGGCGGCAGCGGATATTCACCACCGCACGCCGGAATTCCGCGCCCTGTTCCTCAAGGTTCTGGCCCAGCTTAAGGTCTTTGTGGGCACGCAGAACGATGTGCTGCTGCTCTCGTCTTCCGGAACCGGGGCGATGGAGGCCGCGGTCTCCAATCTCACTTCTCCGGGTGATCGGGTGCTGGTGCTCTCGGCCGGTAAATTCGGCGAGCGCTGGGTAGGCCTCGCCAAAGCCTTCGGCTGCGAGACGGACGTCGTCACTGCCCCCTACGGCCAAACCTTTGATCTTGAAGCGGTCAAGGCGGCGCTGAAGCCGGAACACAAAGCCGTATACCTGCAGGCGACGGAAACCTCGACCGCCGTGCGCCACGATGTGGAAGCCATCGCCAAACTCGTGAAGGATACTGACGCGCTGCTGGTTGTGGATGGCATCACCGGCCTGGGCACCACACACTTCGATGTGGACGGCTGGGGCATTGACGTCCTGATTGGCGGATCGCAGAAAGCGGTGATGATTCCTCCTGGCTTGAGCTATTTAAGCGTCAGTGAGAAGGCCTGGGCGGCGATGGAAACGTCAAAGAATCCGCGCTACTACTTCGACTTGCGCAAGGAGCGCAAGAACGCCGTGAAGGGCGAGAGCGCGTACACGCCGGCGGTTGCGCTGGTGGCCGGGCTGGGCGCAGCGCTTGACTACATCGCCGGGCAGGCAGGAGGCGATCTGGAAAAAGGACGTATTGCCCTAGTGGACAATGCGCAGGTCAATGCGGCGGCGACGCGCGCCGGCCTGGTGGCGCTGGGTTTCACGCTCTTCGCGCCCATGGCTCCGGCGGCTGCGGCCACGGCGGTTGCCGTGCCGGAGGGGATGAACTCGGGCGACGTGGTTAAGGCCCTGAAGACGCGCTTTGCCCTGGTCACCGCCAACGGACAGGGAGAGATGCAGGGCAAGATCTTCCGCGTGGCGCACCTAGGATTCTTCGACTATCTCGACACGGTTGCGCTGCTGGGCGCGATGGAGCATATCGCCAAGGACACGCTTGGTTTGCCGGTGGAGTACGGCCAGGCGGTTGCAGCGGCGCAGCGGGTATACGCAACTGCAGCTTCTAGCTCCTAGCCTCTAGCTACCTGCTTTCCCAGGCCGTCGCCACGTTCCGCCGCGGCAGAAGACCCTGGGGCGCCCGTACTCGTTCGAGAGCTAGCGGCTAGAAGCTAGCAGCTAGGAGCTGTCTTTCATGCCTGAACTTACCTTCGGAGAAAAGCTTCTGATCACGCGGAAGCAGCTGGATCTCTATCAATACGAGATGGCGGATCGGCTTGGCGTACATCCCAACTCGATCACCAAATACGAGCGGGGCGAAGGCAAGCCGCATGCGGCGGTGGTGCGCATGTTTGACCTGCTGTGCGAGAAGCACGGCATCCGCTTTGACGAATTCGAAGCCGCTGAAAAGAACAAGGGAGATGCGATGAAGATTGTGCTGGCAGAGAAGGTTTCCCCGGCAACGCTGGCCGTATTTGCGGCCGAGCCGGGGTGGGAAGTTTTGACGCACGACCAGCTGCCGGACGGTCTTCCTGCGGCACTGGCCGATGCCGATGCGCTGGTGGTTCGTTCCGCTGTGCAGGTGGATGACGCGCTGATGGAACATGCGCCGAAGCTGCGCGTGGTGGGCCGGGCCGGCGTGGGCGTTGACAACATCGACGCCGAGGCTGCAACGCGGCGGGGCATTGTGGTGATGAACACACCGGGCGCCAACGCGGTGGCCGTGGCAGAACTGACCATTGGGCTGATGCTGGCTCTGGCGCGCAAGCTCCCCCTCGCGAACACAACCATGCATGCGGGCAAGTGGGAAAAGAAAAACCTGCAAGGAGCGGAACTCCGCGGCAAAACCCTGGGCATCATGGGGCTCGGCCGTATTGGCCTCGAAGTGGCCCGGCGCGCCAAGGGCTTTGGCCTGGAGATCATTGGCAGCGACCCGTTTGTTTCCGCCGCGGTGGCGCGGGAAAACGGAATCAGGCTGGTCACCCTCGATGAGCTGATTGCCGGTTCCGACTACATAACGCTGCATGTCGGATTGACGGCGCAGACAGCAGGCGTGATCAACGCGAAATCCATCGCGGCCATGAAGAAAGGTGTCCGCATCATCAACTGCGCCCGCGGTGAACTGGTGGAGGACGCGGCGCTCGTCGCGGCCCTCAAGAGCGGGCAGGTGGGCGGCGCGGCGCTGGACGTGTTCACGGTGGAACCGCCGAAAGACTCGCCCTACGCGGAGCTGGATAACGTGATTCTGACTCCGCACATTGCCGGGTCAACGGCCGAGGCGCAGGAAGCAGTGGGTATCCAGATTGCGAGGCAGGTGCGCGACTATCTCAAGTTGGGCGTGGTGCAGAATGCGGTGAATCTCCCGTCGCTCACTCATGAGGAGTACGTGGTTCTGGCGCCCTACATCGACCTTGCCGGGCGGTTAGGGTCATTCCTGGCGCAGGCGGGCAAGGGCGGTATTGAGGCCATTCACCTTGTCTATGGCGGAGCGCTTGCCGAGGCCAAGACAGACCTGGTGCGTAATGCGGCCATTGAGGGCTTGCTCCAGGGCTCGGAAAATGTGAACCGGATCAACGCCGCGGCCGTGGCTGAAGAGCGCGGCATCCGTGTGCACGAAGAGAAGCAGGAAAGCCATCGCGGCGGCGCGGCCAGCGTGATCTCGGTGGAGTTGCACACGGCCGCGGGAACAAGCCACGCCAGCGCCACGGTGATTCACGGGGAGCAGCCGCGGCTGCTGGAGTTCGACGGCATCGACATTGAGACGCCGCTCGAGGGCAACCTGCTGGTCTGCCGCAACCTGGACGTCCCCGGTGTGATTGGCCGCATCGGATCGATTCTCGGTGAGCACGGCGTCAACATCGCCAACTTTGCGCTGGGCCGCGAACGGAGCGGACCGAAGCCGGTAAAAGCGCTGGCCGTGGTGCAGGTGGATGCTCCGGTCTCCGGCGCGGTGCTCGACGATCTGAAAAAGATTGAGGCGATGCTCGAGGCCAGGCCGGTGAGCTTGCCCGAGGGGAAGTTCTGACACGCTGATCGATCAAGATCCGGAGTCAATGCGAATGAAAAACCACCGCCAACCAGCGGTGGTTCTCTTATTCCGAGCAAAGAGCTTTCAGCCCTCTTTCGGCGCACCTTGACGAATGCGATAGACAAACGAGTCTTCCAGATATTTGTCGCCAAACATCTGGCCGCCAAGACGCATTCCGTAAGTGCCGGTTGCGGAAGCAAAGGGGCTACTGATACGCAGGGCCTGAATCATCGGACTATCCATAGGGCGCATAAGGATGGATGGCTGTCTGTGGGTTGGAATTCCAGCCTTGTCCATCGCCTCAATGATCTCCGAATAGCCGGAAAACTCGGACTTCTGGTCAAGGTGCTCCGACGCGATCACGAGTCTCCAATTCTCGTAGTCCGGAAGCTTGGCCCAAAGTGCGACATCGGGACTCTTGTCGGCCCGATCGAGCGCCTCGATCACTTCTTTTCCGTTTTCGATGTCGAAACTCACCAGCGTTCCTGTACCCATGGGAGCA